>CAYGIW010000121.1:0-1528 GCA_964350035.1 uncultured Candidatus Saccharibacteria bacterium | reverse complement strand
GTCAGTTCTGTAGCTATCCTTGCCTCCTTGTTAGCAAAAGACTAGGCCGACCAAGGCCTAGGACTCTTGCTAAAAAAGTCGTTAGTTAGGCGTGATGACATAGCCCTCGGCGGCGCCACCTTGACCCTCGGTATCAGCAGTGTTTTCGAGAGTTGCTGTGAGGGTGTAGGTTGTTCCGTCGGCCGATGTGTACTTATAAACGTTGTCGTCGGTGTTGACTGGATCAACCGCAACCGAAGAGGTAACGATACCGGCAGTTAAGAAAGCGGCCGATAAGGCATCGGTGGTGCCATTGATCGTAGTTTCAGTAGCGGCGACTGGATATGAGCCAGTATCAGCGTTGATAGTAGCCAAACCAGCCTTGATGGCTGAAAGATGACTCTTGCGCTGACTGTCGCGTGCCTTGGCCCGTACGCCGTTGAGCTGGAGCAAGAAAGTCGCTGCCAGAATACCGATTACGGCGATGACGACGAGTAACTCAACTAGAGTAAACCCTTTTCGATTCATTTAATCCTCCTTATGGATTGCCTTCAATAGATAAATAATAACGGATTGCCTAGGGGAAAATGGGTGCCCCAACCGGAATATTTTGTTCGCTACTGCGGGCGCCACTGGTCACTGTCCAGAGTGTGTCTTCGAGCTTTGGTCGCTCTAATTTGACGTAGAGAGCGAATTGGCTCGAAGCCAGAGCTTGGGAGTAGCCAGGTAATAAGGTGCGGTCGACGTCGTAAAGTAACGACTCGCCGCTACGGTTGGTCCGATAGGCGTAAATTTCGCCCTCGCGGGCAGGTCTAGGCAGCTGCAGATCGCCAGACTGAACTAGCTGGTTAAGGGCTAGCGTCGGTGGCACACTGGTAGCTGACCATGTCTGGAAATTGCCGCCGGTCGAAGGGTAAACTCCGCCGTTAGCATTAGCATAGCTTTCCAGAGCCAGACGAATTGATTCGAGGTTCGTTTTACGTTCCGCATCGCGGGCCGAGGCCCTAGCGGTATTAAATGAGCCAACGGTTAGTGTGGCTAAAATCGCGATTATCGCAATCGTCACCAGTAACTCGATGAGTGAAAAACCAACTCGTCTCAATTGTCCTCCTTCATTCCGATCGACCTTTCCCCAGGGGCGGAACGGCAGCTAACTGCCAACCTGAACGTCTGAGTTGACGCTCGGGTTGATCGTCAGCGATTACTAGTTGAGGCTCGCCAAATTGTAAATTGGTAGTAGAACAGCAGTAACCAAGAATGCAACGCCTAGTCCTAATATAACAATGATTGTTGGTTCGAGTAAAGCGGCTAAGTTTTTAATCTTGGTGTCTAACTCTGTTCCGTAATAATCTGACAGGCGTAATAAGATCGTATCTAGTTTGCCGGTCTGTTCACCGATCAAGACCATCTCGGCCAAAACCGGCGGGAAGAGTCGGCTGCGGCTCATCGGGTTAGAGAGCGGAATACCGCGCTCGACCTGGGTCTTAAACTGTTCGATGGTGACTTGGTAGTAGCGATTTTGCATCGTTTCGGCGGTAATCGTTAAGGC
>CAYGIW010000120.1:0-1569 GCA_964350035.1 uncultured Candidatus Saccharibacteria bacterium | reverse complement strand
GCTAAGGCAGGGGAATAGGCATTGAGTTCGTCACGGACAACCTGATAATCGGTCTCTAGATCGCTACTGGTAGCGTCTAGAAGGTGAACTAAGAGCTTGACCCGACTCAGATGCTTCAAAAACTGATGACCGAGGCCCTTGCCCTGACTAGCCCCTTTGATCAGCCCGGGAATGTCGGCTACGACAAAGCTCTCGTCTTGCCAGTCGACCTGGCCGAGCTGTGGCTCGAGAGTTGTAAAGGGATAATCACCAATTTTGGGTCGAGCCTGGCTGATGACTGACAATAGAGTCGATTTACCGGCATTGGGTAAGCCAACTAAGCCGACTTCGGCTAAGAGCTTAAGCTCGAGCTTAATGATGCGTTCCTCGCCAGGCGTGCCGAGGGTATGTTCTCGCGGCGCTTGGTTAGTTGAGCTGCGATAGTGCCAGTTACCTTTGCCACCATGGCCGCCCTGACAGATGACGATCTGTTGGTCCTCGGCAATGAGATCGATGATGTTGAGCTCTTGCCCGGTTTCTTGAAAGAGCTGCTTAACCTCGGTACCTAAGGGAACGCTCAAAACGAGGTCAGAGCCAGATCTGCCGCTACTTCGTGTACCGCTACCTGATTCGCCGGATTCTGCCCGAAAGAGCTGGCGGCCGCGGAAATTAACTAAGCCATGCGTCGAGGGATTGGCCTTGATGATGATTGAACCACCGCGGCCGCCATCGCCACCATCTGGTCCGCCAAAGGGGACAAATTTCTCACGTCTAAAAGTGACGGCGCCATCGCCGCCACGACCAGCCTTGAGTCGGATTATTGCTTCATCGATCATGATATTCCTTAGTACCCAACATAGTTGCCGGGATTGAGACGATTGCCAGATTTAATAATTTCAAAATGTAGATGTGGGCCTGTCGAGCGACCTGTATTACCAGAGAAGGCGATCACCTCGCCGCTACCGACGCGCTCACCACTGCTGACTGCAATCCGTGAGAGATGGGCGTAACGGGTCTCCCAGCCGTTACCGTGATCTATTTTGACGGTTACGCCATATCCACCGTTATAGCCACTAGCATCGGCAATCTCAACGACGCCAGCCGCCGCAGCTCTGACAGATCCGCCAGTCGGTCCGGCACAGTCGATGGCGTACCAGTGATAGCCGTTATAACAGCCGTAACTGATCGGTTTGATGAACTTACCGCTACCGCCGGCGCTATCGTTATTGGCGTTATTGGCCGAGGCCTTGGATAGTCCGGCAGTGTTGGCCAAACGATTTTTGTTAGTTTGAGCCAGCAATCTGGCCCGTTCTTTTTGTTTGGCCTCTTCGATTTTGGCGACCCAGTCAAAGTTACTGGTCGATTCTGGAGCGATCGTCAATCGAGTGCCGGCTTTGATCTTGGTGGCTTCGATTGGATTGATCTTGTTGTCGGTCAGGATGGTGGCGACATTGACACCATAAAACTGAGCGATAGTCGAGAGGGTTTCACCAGGCTGAACGGTGTGAGTGACAGTCTCTTTGCGTAGGCCACGGGCGATTCGATAGGCAGTATCGTGATCGATCGTTTCGACCAACATCGGTTTTGGCG
>CAYGIW010000119.1:0-1570 GCA_964350035.1 uncultured Candidatus Saccharibacteria bacterium | reverse complement strand
GTTAATCGGTCCGAGATAGATCCAAGCTCGGGCGCCGCCTAACTCGCGGCCGATGCCTGGCATAAAGACCAAGATCAATAAAGCGATGGTGGCAATCAGTAAAGGATAGGCATACTGACGATAAAGCCGATAATCGATCATCGAGACCACGCCCATGGTCACCAAACCGATGACGGCGTAGATGACCTGGCTACGGAGATAGTAAAACTCGTGACCGTAGCGCTCAAACGACAGTACCACCGAGGCCGATGAGACAGAAAGAATACCGATGACGACCAGTGCAAAAACGGTCATCGCTACACCCATGTCGATCCTCGGTCGGGCGGTGATACGGGGCAGACCTCGATTCATGACCGCTGCTCCAGAGCGATGGCGGCGACTCTAAACCGATCGCCTCGATCGCTGGCATTACGAAAGGCATCGAAGCTGGCGGCGGCTGGTGAGAGTAAAAGATAATCGGCCTGTCTGGCTTGAGCCAAGGCCAATAGTTCGGGTAGGGCGGTCACAAAACTCTGTCCATCAGGGATTGAAAAGAGCTCGCCAGCATAATTAGCCTCTTTTAAGGCCGAGGCCAAGCGTTGACCTTCGGGTCCGGCCAAGCCGACTCCGACCAGCCGATCCCCTAAGCTAATGGCTGTCTTGGCGAGAGTCTCGAAATTGGCCTGTTTACTACTGCCGCCGGCCAACCAAAAAACCCGACCATCGAGCGCGCCCAAGGCGGCAGAAGTCGCTTCGGGTACGGTAGCATAAGAATCATTAATAATGGTCAGCTTACCGATTTTAGCCACCGGTTCCATTCGGTGCGGTAAGCCCCTGAACTGACGCACGGCTTCGGCTGCCTTAGAGCGCGAAAGTCCTAAACAATCGGTCACCGTCAGAGCCGCCGCTACATTTTGGCGATAAAAATCGCCCAAAAGAGGAATCGCCTCGGTGGGTAACAGTTTGGCGGTCGGCTGATGCTGATCGAAAACCACCAACCAATCTTCGGCGATGCCCACACCGTGGCTAACTGGTTGGAAACCCGAAAAATAACGGACTTGGGCCGGCGTCTGCTTGGCCAAGGCTCGGCTGACCGGAGCATCGGCGGCCAGGATTGCCCAGTCCTCGGCACTCTGATGGCGGACGATACTCGCCTTGGCGGCGTGATAGCTCGACTCGTCTTGATGGTGGTCTAGATGATCAGATCCGATCGGTAGCACCACCGCCACTTGAGGACTTTTGGTCAGGCGATCTGATTGAAAGCTCGAGAGCTCATAAATCACATAATCCCCTGGCTGAATCTCTGGTAACTGGGTTAGGGCGGGAACGCCAAAGTTGCCGACTAACCAGACAGGAGCTGAGGTTGTAGCTTTGAGTAGCTGTTCGATCAAGGCGGCAGTTGTGCCTTTACCTTTGGTTCCGGTCACACCAATAATGGTGGCCGGACACCAGTCAAAAAAGAGTTGGGTCTGAGTCGTGACTTTGAGTCCAAGCTGCATCGCCTCGACTAATTTTGGAGTCTGCCAAGGCAAACCCGGGGATTTAATCGCCCAATCGAAGCGCATTAGATCCGCCAGATAGTCCTCTCCGC
>CAYGIW010000118.1:0-1583 GCA_964350035.1 uncultured Candidatus Saccharibacteria bacterium | reverse complement strand
CTCTTGGCAGGACTAATCATCGGCAGCTTTGGTTTAGTTTTGGCGCACGGCTGGTCGCCTCGAACTCTCGTCTCATTATTAGCGATCATGCTGAGCTTGATTCTAACTTACCTACTCTCGTCTTTGGCAATTAATCTAATTGGATTGCAAGGCATTGGGAGCGAAGAGGCCACCTTCCTGTTGCTCTCGCCAGCCGCTTCAGTCGATTTGGGTGGATTGCTCTTAGCCGGCATTATTCTCGGTACTCTCGGAGTGCTCGACGATATCGCTACCGCCCAGGCGGCAGTCATCGATGAGCTGTTTCAGGCGGCGCCTCATCTGACTCGGGCCGAGCTCTATTCACGCGGTCTTTCGGTCGGCCGCGAACATGTTACCTCGCTCGTCAATACTTTAATCCTCGCTTATGCTGGCGCCTCCTTTCCGGTTTTTTTGCTCTTGCACCTCAATAATCAACAACAACCGCTCTGGGTCAGTCTCAATACCGATGTTTTACTCGAAGAGATCGTCCGGGGCTTAGTCGGTAGTATCGCCTTGATCTTAACCGTCCCGATTGCCACTTGGCTAGCTGCTCTGTTGATCCCGGTTCTTAGCCGTCAGTTTCCTGATTGGCATGGTCTAGCCAGTCAGCCAGCTCACTCTCATCGTCATTAGGCAGACAGTCACCATTACTCAAACTCGATAGGGTTGAGGGCGTTGAAAGAGATACGATCCGGCGCACTGCTACCTTGCGTCCAATTCTGGCCGGTGCGGATAGTGTCAACGCCGAAGCGATCATTGATTAAATCGAGGGCCTGACTGAGCCGCCAGCGTCGTTCTTGGTCTGGCCAGAGCGAGAGGCTGGTAGCCTGTATTGGAATTAAATCTTGAGCGATCACCGCCAGCTGAATAACCTTGAGTTGAGCCCGTTCAGAGGCGGTGAGGTTAGCCTGCCACTTTTGCCAGAGCCAGGTAAAGTTTTGCTTGAGTCCCAAATCGTCGGCCAATGGGGCCGATCGTAGCCAACCAACGTAGCTAGGACGACCAAACGCTCTAACGATCAGTGTTTGACGTTGGGTTGTGCGGTTGGCGCGCCGCAACCGGAGACCAAGCTTTTGAATCAATCTCGCCAAAGTTAATTCAGCCCCCGCCAGTGAACGATAGGCCGGCGGTAAGACATGCGAATGGCTGGCGCTGACCAGGTGGCGTTGCGTCCAGTGAACTGGATAGCCATGGAGATTGAGCCAAAGTCGCCACCCAACGAGCCCTAGACGCTGGCGTAGATATTCTGGCCTCGCCTGCCAAAGATCGAGCGGTCGATTGATACCGATCGCCTGAAATTGACGCAACATCGCGAAGCTAATACCGTTGAGGTCGGTGAGCTCAAGCTGGCGACAAAGTTGAGGCATAGTCAAGAGCTGGATCTCGGTCAGTCCGTTCGGCTTTTGTAGGTTACTCGCTAACTTAGCCAAAAACGGATTGGCGGCGATGCCGATCGAGCAACGGATTGCCGTGCCAAACTCTCGGCTCAGATTGGCCTTGATAGTTTGCGCCAACTCGTTAGGCTCTTCGTTACGACAGAGTTTAATCACGGCCTCGTCGATACT
>CAYGIW010000117.1:0-1619 GCA_964350035.1 uncultured Candidatus Saccharibacteria bacterium | reverse complement strand
AAACAACCCGTAAGTCGCTTCTGAGAGTAAGTATTGAAAACTTAATATAAATAGTTAATTTCTATAACGAAGCAAACAATAGCTAGTGCAGCCAAGATGTATTTCGGAGAGTACCATTGATTGCGCCGAGTAGGTTCCGGGGCGATGTATGATGCGCCGGCTAAGATCCAGCCAACTGCCTTGATCGTCTGAGAGCTCGTAGTCTGATTTAGTGAATATCCATATAAATAACCTGCGACTTGAATTAAGATAATCGCTACACCAATTGCAATATTACTTTTACGAGAAATGTTCATTTTATATCCTCATTCAAGGCTTAGGTGGCAGCCCCAACGGGAATCGAACCCGTGTTTACACATTGAAAGCGTGCTGTCCTGACCATTAGACGATGGGGCCATGTTCCGCCTCTGCCTCGATGGCAGTTAGTTGGCGGGCCAGCAGGGACTCGAACCCTGGACCCAGTGCTTAAGAGGCACTTGCTCTACCGCTGAGCTACTGGCCCTAATCTGTCTTGATGCAACCAATAATCACGAAAAGCTACCTGGCGCGCTCGGAGGGATTCGAACCCCCGACCTTGTGGTCCGAAGCCACACACTCTAATCCGCTGAGCTACGAGCGCAAATGGTAGCTTTTGTCAAGGAGACTAAGCAAATTAAACCATAAGGAGCAAGATTTTTCAAGCTAATTAACGGGTAAGGCTCTGGCAGCGACCTTAAAACCAAGCGCTCGACTGAGACCTATTGCTCCCTGCTTCATCACATAATGATGATTGAGGCTTAACAGCCAACCAAAATGTTGCCAGATCTGTGAAGCGTACTTGGCCGGATCAAGGTTGACTTCCCAGAGATAGGTGGCCGTATGCACAGTACTATTTGCCACCGATGGGGCTAGATCGACAAACTGCCAATGGCCCTGGCCCTGCATATCTCCTTGACTGACGATCTTAATCGATTTCTTCGGTTCAAAGGCGACAAGTTCGGCAGTCATCGCCAGTTGATAAGGCAAAAAGCCCCGCCAAACCACCTCGTAAACTGTGCCGAGAGCTAATGGATCGGCAAACTGAGTTATCGGCTTGACGCTAACCACCGAGCTCCACCAATTCGGCCACTCGACAACATTGGCAATCCGCTCAAAAAGGGCGTCGAAATCTCCGGTAAAGCGATATTCGGTCTTGAATCGATATTGAAAACTCTTCACTGAATCCTCATCTTTTATCTTGCAGTAAGCCCTGACGGCGAAGAGACTCAATCTGACGAACTCGCCAAATTACCGCCACTGTTCCGCCGATGATTAGTAACAACTGTAAATAATGCACTGATCGATGGCTCAACCAGGGTTTTTTAACCTGGGTCACTTCAATAACTTGAGGCACGGCCACGAGTGAATCAGGTGTGGTAACTGTTACAGCTGCATCCGTCTTATCTGTTGATTCCTCACTATGAGCTGCAACCAAAGTCGGGATAGACAACGTTATCGACAACGTTGTGATTAGCGACCAAAGAAATAAATATAAGCGAAACTTAAGCATATTGGCAACTTAACAAATATCCTAGCTGTCGACAAGTCAGGCTCCATGTTAAACTAGAATCAAACCCTTATGACACGACTCAAAGCTACAC
>CAYGIW010000116.1:0-1626 GCA_964350035.1 uncultured Candidatus Saccharibacteria bacterium | reverse complement strand
CAAACTAAAAACGCCCACCTGACGGTGAGCGCTTTTAGTTTGGCAGCCCGGAGGGGAGTCGAACCCCTGATCTTCAGGATGAGAACCTGATGTCCTGGGCCACTAGACGACCGGGCCACACCGATATTTTAACCTGTTAAGGCGAGAAAATCAAGGCCAGATCTGATTGCCAGCCGGATCCTCAATAATAATCGCGTTGGTGGGGCAACTTTTAGCCGCCTCGAGTAATGCCTCGACCGTCGCACCGTCAGCATCGGTAATGATGGCAATGCCATCATTATCTAATTGAAAGATTTCCGGCGCCAAAGCGACGCAAGAGGCCGCACCAATACAGAGATCTCGATCGACACGGATACGATAGCCGTCAGCTCGCGCGGCAAAATCCTCATCACCATAGGTACCGGGTAAACGCGGGGCCTTAGGTTGGTCAGTTAAGAGCGGGGATTGGTAGCTAAGCTGTTGGTCGGGTTTATTCTCGATCAACAGCGAGCCTGAACTCGTCGGGGCTGAACCAGTCTGCGCAGTATCAGTTGCGATGCCGTCTAACTGGTTTGATCCAGTAGGAGAATCGCCAAAAACATCGTCATCAAACGGTACAAATGGATCAGTGGACATAGCGGACTTCCTTGATTAGTTCTGGTTCGGCATCACGCAACATCTTCTCAATCCCCAGTTGAAAAGTAAAGGCCGACATCGCACAGCCGTTACAGGCGCCCAAAACTCGCAAGGTCACGCCAGCTGCATCGATACTGACCAGTTCAGCGCCACCGCCGTGCGCCGTCAAGGTTGGGGCATAGCGGACCATCGCCTTATCAAAAGCACTCTGAATAGCCTGTTGTCGCTCTAGTTCTAACATATTGATACCGATACTCTATCTGTTAACCGTAATACTTTTCGTAATAAAAGCGAATTAGCTGCTCAACTTCGGGCAAACAGCTCGGGTCACCGGTGCCGACTTTAGTTTTAGCCTGAACCGCCTCGAGATCGTGGGCACCATCGAGTACTGCCTCTTCGATATCGTGATCGGTAATATTCAGCACCTTGTCAATCACCTTAGCCCCGGCGATCACCACTCGGTCGGGCTGATGCGTTCGTTTGAAATAGTCGTTAATCGCTTTGCGTAAGGCCTTATCTCCGAGAACTGAGCAGTGCACCTTACGTGTCGGCAGCCCATCGAGTCGAACCATGATATCCTGAGGTCGGAGAGCCTGGGCCTCGGCCAAGGTCATGCCTTCGCCCTCGGTCACCATCACACTCATCATGCTGGTCGAGGCAATGGCGCTGCCACAACCAAAGGTTTGCCACTTCATCTCGGTAATCCGCTCGGTTTGAGAATTAACCTTAATCCAGATCTTCATCATATCGCCACAGGCTGGAGAGCCGACCATACCTACCCCATCAAAGTCAGTCGCATCAGGTAGCTCGAGCAGTAGATTACGGGGATTAAAAAAGTGATCTTTGACAATATCAGAGTAGACCCAGCTCTGCCCGGCCTGATCGACGATCTCGGCCTCGCTCCGTTTATCGACCTTGGCATAGTTCATATCGTTTGCCACTCTAACTCCTTATTCTCGGGATTTTTGCTGAGCTGGCGCGCTTGCCTTTGAAGTAGCCGGCGCTGCTTGC
>CAYGIW010000115.1:0-1665 GCA_964350035.1 uncultured Candidatus Saccharibacteria bacterium | reverse complement strand
TCGGCGGCCATGAGCACTAAGCTCTATCAGACTCCAGAGGCGCCCGAAGCTCAAGTATCTGAGCCAACGCCGACCGAATCAACTGACTCAACAGAAAAGTCTAGCTAACCAGTTAGTACCTTGAACCGCTTTCTCTTACCGCTAGCTCTGGTCGCACTCTCGATAATCGTGATATTAGCGATTCGACAGCAGGGTGATCAGCTAGCGGTAAGTCCGGCGACAGCCTTGGAACAGGCACAAGATAGCTCCTCTAGCTCAGTTGTAGCCTCGCCATCAGTAGGTGAAGCCAGTATTGTCGCTAGCCCTGCGGTCGAGGCTGGCTTTGCCTCTCGGTTAGCCGAGGCCAAGTCCAAGGCCAAGATTTGGCAAGCTGATGCTCGGCTCAAAGCCGTCGTTATCTCATTTCAGAGCGATGAGGATCTGTTACAAGCCAAAGAAAACTTTGTCTTCGGTAGCGGCCGCGATCTTTACAACTGGTGGACAATGGCTTATTCTGGTGAGCATGCGCAAACAGTGCGTGCCTTGGTCCCTCGCGAGGATCTCCTGGGCACTGCCTTGGCTGATATTCCCGAGGAACACTTTTTAAGTGACTACAAACAGGCACATCAGCTAATTCAGGCCAAGTTTGGTGACAAGCTGCCCCAAAAAGCGGCGGTTTCGGCCAAACTAATGGTCGGACCTCCTCAGGATTTTCTCTGGTGGACGCTAGTTTATCAGGCGAGTGAGGGCGTGCAGAGTTATCGCTTCAATCCAAAAACTTTAGAGTTGACAGAACTATGAGTGATTTTTATCAAGTCTTAGGCGTTAATCGTACGGCCAGTCCGGACGAGCTGAAACGTGCTTATCGTAAGCTCGCTCATCAATATCATCCAGATAAGGCCGGTGCTGGTAACGAGGCGAAGTTCAAAGAGATCAACGAGGCCTATCAAACTCTATCCGATCCTAACAAACGAGCGAACTATGATCGCTTCGGTTCGGCCGATGGTTTTGGTGGTCGATCGGGTGGGTCGAATTCTGCCTCTGGAGCAGGTTTCGGTGGCTTCGAAGACATCTTTGGTGGCGGTATCGGCGATATCTTCGGAGAATTTTTTGGTGCCGCTATGAGCCAAGTGCAGGTCGAGCTCGAAGTCAGTCTGACGCAGCTCTTATTAGGTGATGAGATCGAGTTTAAGCTTAACGGTGAAAAGCTCAAATTTACCTTGCCACCCAATACTCGCGAGGGCGTGAGTATCCGTTTTGCCGGTAAAGGCCAGGCTTACAGAGGCGGACGAGGCGACCTGATCGTCACTCTCCGACAGAAGCCAATCGGTAAGCTGTCGAACGAGCAGCGACGATTATTCGAACAGTTGCGACAAACTGGGCTATAATTGCATTAGTCGACAATCTTTGGCCCTCGTAGCTCAAAGGATAGAGCAGCTCTCTTCTAAGGAGTTGGTTGGGGGTTCGATTCCCTCCGAGGGCGCCATTGAAAAATTTGGTCGACTCTGATAACATAGTGCAGATAGATGGTGGCTGTAGCTCAATGGTAGAGCAACGGGTTGTGGACCCGTAGGTCGAGGGTTCGATCCCCTTCAGCCACCCCAGCGTCCCAGTGATTAGTGCGGTTATTCCGCGCTTTTTTGTTGACGGCCGCTTGATGATTCGGGTGGGCTTTGTCCGTCCACT
>CAYGIW010000114.1:0-1691 GCA_964350035.1 uncultured Candidatus Saccharibacteria bacterium | reverse complement strand
AAGGAGAATAATATAGATTTTTTGAGAGAGTGTCAGGCTTAATGTCTTTGGCTGGTTAATATAGATAAGTAAAAGTATTCCCATGCCTATTTCAGCTATAAATACCTTGGAAGTTTCGAAATTAACGCCAAAGGACTCAAGTCGACCTCATTAGATTATCTGATGGGCCGCCGCTTACGCGCCTCGATCTTGCTTTTGGGACCATTGGTAGCCAAACATGGTCGGGCGATCTTACCGCACCCAGGTGGTTGTGTCATTGGCACAAGACCGGTTGGCACCCATTTCGATGCCTTGCGGGCGTTAGGAGCGACAGTCGAGCATCAAAACGAGTATTACGTCACCGAAGCTCCCCAGGGTCTGACTGGTGCCTATCTTTATCTTGACGAGGTTTCGGTCACGGCTACCGAAAATGCCGTTATGGCGGCCGTCTTGGCCAAGGGTCAGACGACCATTCGCCCAGCCGCTCTCGAGCCTCATGTGGTTTCGCTCTGTCAAATGCTGATTAAGATGGGCGCTAAGATCGAGGGCCTCGGTACACACACCCTGATTATCGAGGGTGTGGAGAGGCTTCACGGTTGCGAACACCGGATCATTGCCGACGAGATCGAGACCGGCACCTTTGCCGTAGCCGCCGCTCTGACTCAAAGTGCGATCACTATCAATGAAATTCCCGAGGATCTCGACCCAATCGTTCATAAGCTGACCGCCTTTGGCGTCGAACTCGATTGGCAGCGCGCCAAGCATCGCCTTGAAATTCGGCCGAGCCAACTCAAAGCCAGCAAGATCCAGGTTGATACCTGGCCGCGTTTCCCGACCGATCTTCAGCCGCAGTTTGGCGTTTTAGCTACCCAAGCCGAGGGGACGACCTTAATTCACGAGTGGATGTACGAGAATCGCTTGAACTATCTCGAGCAGTTAGTTTTGATGGGAGCTAAGGTCAATCGACTCGATCCGCACCGCGCTGAGGTTGTCGGACCGCGTCGGCTCCAGGGTCAGATTATCGATTCGCCAGATTTACGGGCGGGGATCGCCTTTGTCTTAGCCGGTTTAGCGGCCGAGGGCGAAACCGTAGTGACCGGCGCCGAACTAATTAAGCGCGGTTATCAAGATATTGTTCAAAAATTGAGTCAATTAGGGGCCGAGATCGAAGAAGAGGGCGAGGAAGAGCCTCTCCTGAAGCTCGTATAGCCTGTCTCGACCACTCCTAACCTGAGCTTTATCTGATATAATCCGATTATGTTAAGAAAAGTCGCAATTGATTTAGGCACTACCAATATCTTGATCTCCTTGCCGGGTAAGGGCTTGGTGGTTCAAGAGCCATCGGTCGTCGCTCTCCAGGCCGAAGATAACAAAGTTTTGGCCATCGGTGCCGAGGCCAAAGAGATGCTCGGTCGGACGCCAGACTCGATTGTGGCCGCTCATCCGCTTCGCGACGGCGTGATCGCTAACTACAAGATTACCGAGGCGATGCTTCGTTATTATCTTAACCGTGTCGGCGGCACCTTTCGTCTTTTTCGCCCAGATATAATGGTGGCGGTCCCAGCGGGTATTACCTCGACCGAGCGCAAGGCCGTTATCGATGCTTGCGTTCAAGCTGGCGCCAAAAATGCCTATCTGATCAAGGAGCCACTGGCGGCCGCATTGGGCGCCGGGATTCCGATCGGTACTGCCTCTGGCCATATGATTATCGA
>CAYGIW010000113.1:0-1788 GCA_964350035.1 uncultured Candidatus Saccharibacteria bacterium | reverse complement strand
ACAACCTGGCTCAAATCAGTGGCCGCCTGACCGACTGTTTCTTGCAAAATATCTGTCACCTGATCAATTTGGCGTAATCTTTGGTTAAGATCGCGTTGCCAGTGGTAAGGCAGTTCAAATAGTTCGCGTCGCTCGATCAGATAGATCGCCTGAGCAGCGTAATAGAGGGTGACGATGAGAAAATACATCGGGTCGAAGCTGCCGGCCGCGACTAGCTTATTAATTTGGAGCAAAATAAAGCTAATAAAGATGACTAACAGGGTCAACAGCCAGCCCAAATGGGTTTGCTTGGTTAATAGGTAGCCGCCACCCAGGGCAAAGATCGAGGTCAGAAAGACAATTAAGGACAGCCAATTAAAGGTGATTTGGCCGAAAAAATCGATCAATCCAATCACGCCGGCAAAGATAGTTAAAAAACCGATCACCGGCAGAATGATTAAATCTAATTCATTAAAGCGAGAAGGCACAGATCAAGTATGATCGATTGTCCAACTAAACACAAGTTGAGAGAGGAGGTTAAACCTGAAGTTTAACGGCTCGGCCCATCGTCGGAGCTAAATGCACAGCCTGGATTTTACTGGCAGGTAAGGCGGCGATAAAGGTCTCGATATTAGCAATCAACTGGCTATCGGCGAAACTTAGTCGCCCGATCGGCTGATGAATATTTGAGCTAGAATCGGCTTTGTACTCAACGCGACCGCTCTTGAGTTCGGCTGCGACTTTTTCTGGTTCGTCGGTGACGGTGCCGGCCTTGGGATTCGGCATCAAGCCGCGTGGCCCGAGGATCTTGGCTAATTTAGAGAGCTTGGGCATCATCGCCGGAGTAGCAACAGCTACATCGAAGTCGAGCCAACCCTTTTCGATCTTTTCAATAATCTCATCTGTAATGATGGCAACCTTGCGATCTTTGCCGGTGCCATGTGGTAGATTGACCAAACCGCGAACTAGATCATCGCCCTTTTTGGCCTCGACTAGACGAATGTGGAGGTCGAGACTAGCATCAAATTTGGCCAGGCTATTGGCTCGAGCCTGAACGATGCCTTCGGCTATTGAATAACTAGTCGCCTGCTCGTGTTGAGATTTAGCTAAATAGTTAGCTGAGCGCTTTAGTTTGCCAGTTGCTTTAGGCTTGATAAGCGGTCGAGGGGCTTCGTCGGCGGTGAAAGCTACGGGGTTTTCACCACTAGTTGACTCTGAGCTAGAGCTAGAGTCGGCAGCGGCATCGAATAGCTGATCCATCGCCGTCTCGGCAGAGGCCTCTGGTGAGATTGCGTCGTGATCCTGATCGTTAGTTGGGTTGGATTTAAGGTTTTTGGCCATTTGGTCTCTTTCTGTGGTGATAGCGTCTGACGACTCCCACGGTTAATATAGTTGAGATTATATCAGGTTTGCGGCTCGATCGTCAAGCGTTGAGGCGAGAGCTTTGGGCTCGTTAAGGCCTGGAGTAGCCACTGGCTAAATAACGCTAAACTAGCTTGATGCGAGGTTGATTCGGCTGAGGAGAACGGAGATAACACGAAATCGGCTCCGGTTGGACGGGCTGGCGAGGTATCGGTCGAGTCAACGGTTGAGGCGATGCCTAAACGCAGCCGCCAGAAATCTGGGGTTTTGAGTGCCTCGATAATCGAATCAAGGCCGTGATGGCCAGCGCTCTGTCCAGACCATTGGAGTTTGGCAGTGCCAAGCGGCAAATCTAGTTCATCGGCTAAAACGATCAGCTGAACAGGCTCGAGACGATAATAATCGAGAAAGCTCTGGATCGCCTCGCCAGAACGGTTCATATAGAGC
>CAYGIW010000112.1:0-1815 GCA_964350035.1 uncultured Candidatus Saccharibacteria bacterium | reverse complement strand
TTAGTCCTGACTTGAGCCCGACCCCTACCGAGTTGGTTAGTCCGAGCCCTAGCCCCAGTGACCCAATCGAGCCAGCCTATTGCGATCTCTTCCCCGAAGATCCGCTCTGTCAACTGCCAACCGCCACACCGACTCCTGATGGTATCGACCCATTGCCGACTCCCACTCTTGATCCTGGTCCAATAGAGACGGCACCGATCGAGCAGAGCGCTAGCCTCGAGGCCTTCATTATTTACTGTCAGGCGATTAACTATAGCGATCCACTCTGTCCGGCCGCTCCGGCGAATTAACGATAAGTATCAAGGAGAAATATGACTGAACGTTGGAGATTTATTCTGGCTCTGGCCGTGGTTTTTGGCCTGATTAGTACCGTAATCTTGATAGCTAGGCGGCCGAGGCTTTCGCCGAGGGCTGGCTTTGAGCTCGATTCTACTCAGTTGAGCCTGCAGAGTCAGGCCTATTGTGGCCGTTTGCGCTTAGTTCCGACCGAGCTCTCGCGTTGGTCACTCGACACCGTCGATGGTCAGCAGCTGAGCTTGCTCGGTCGCGAACAGGCCGAGGTCAAGGCCCTGGATCGCTTGGACAATAACAAAGCTACTGCTAATCAGTTGGTTTTGGTCAAGGGAGTCGCTCGTCAACTCAATAAAAAAGATCAGACTCTAAAGCTGATCGTCGTGACCGAAGTTAGTACTGTTTCGGCCTGTTAAGCCGAATTGATTATGTCGCAGGCGAAGTCGTGGCGGTTAGCTGTCCGCCAGAATCGATGAATTTCTGCCAAGACTCAATAATCTGTTTGAGTTTGGGTAGAGCGGTTGCCGATTTGACCAGATAGCCGTTAGCCCCGGCCATGTGGGCGGCCTGAGCCTCGAGCTCTTGAATGAGGGCGGTGATCATTAAGATCGGGACATTTTGCATGCTGGCTTGAGCCCGGAGCTGCTTCAGTACCTCGATACCGTTAATATCTTCCATCATAATATCTAAGAGCACTAAGCCTGGAGTTGGCTGAGCGTGCAGGGCCAGCTCAATAGCCTCTCGGCCACCCTTGGCTTTGATAACTTGATAACCAATGCCGGTCAGATACTCGGCGTACATCTCGCGTAACGGTGTGTCATCGTCAACAATCATGATTGGACCCATACAGTCCTCCCTTATATTCAAGTTGGAACCTGTTGCCAAGAGTGTCAAGTGGATAAGTTGAGGTGGATAAGCTCCGATTGGACGACAGGCCGTCATTCAGGCTACAATGAGTCTAACCACTTCAAGGAGGGAGCGTGGCGCAAGCCGCCTTAGCATTTGACGATCAGAAGTTGGTAATTTTAGAGTCGGATTGGCGAGGCCTGCGTGTCGCTAGTTTAAACCTACCCCCTGGTTTAATCGTGTCGGGGCGGGTTCGAGATCAGGCGCACTTTTCGCGCCTACTGATCGAGACCCTCCAACAGGGTCAACCCGGTCCCATCCGTTCGCGCGAGTTTGTTATTGGCTTACCAGATAGCGAGGCCTACTTAAAGCTCGCCGATCTCCCTAAATCAGTTAAAGTTAATGAGCTTGCCCGCTCTCTCGAGTATCAATGGCAAGGCCTGATTCCAATTAGCCCTTATCAGGCATATTTTGACTTCATACCTTTAGCTCCTTTACCGCCAACTTTGGCCTCGCCCGAGAGTCATCAACCGATCCTCATCTCGGCCTACCCTAAAGAGATCGTCAATCTGTTAATGAGCACGCTGGCTATGGCTGGCTTGAGGGCCCGACGGTTAGTTCCAACCTCGTTTGGCCTGGCTGAGCTCTTTAGTCAAAAAGAGACCGGCACAATTGTGA
>CAYGIW010000111.1:0-1838 GCA_964350035.1 uncultured Candidatus Saccharibacteria bacterium | reverse complement strand
TCTCGACCCTGTTCGGAGAGGTCGATAATCATGCTCGAGATTTCGTTCGGGTGTTTAACCTGTTCGAAAAGAAAGTTATTGGCTGTTCCAGCGGTTTGAATTAAGACATCGCCGTAATCCAGTAGCGTCGGGAAAAAACCTTTGGTATTGGCTTTGACATCCTGTAAATCCTCAAGAGAAAGCGAGGCAACAGATCGATTGAACAGACGGTACTGATCGATATCCACAATCCGTCGATCGGTGACAATATAAACATCAAAGTAGAAATCAAAGAACTCGATCAAGGCAAAAAGCAACATGAATAGAGTAAAGGCGCTTGAAAGGAGGATCAGATTATTATTGGAAAAGTTATTATTAATCGAACTGATGATGTAAAACAAACTCGAACCTAGAACTATCATTGCCAAGATTAAAAAAGCCGTCGGCAAAAAGGCAAAGAAATAACGCCTGGTATAAACAAAGATCCGCTCATCGGTCTCTTGTCCAGGAAATTTTAATCCGGCTGAATCGTGCGCCATAGTTCTCCTTAGAAGCCCTGACCGCTGGCAATGCCATTAAATAAAGTTGGCCAATCATATAGACTAGTCGTGGCAATCAGGATTAACACAATCAGTGCATAATAAACGACTAATACCAGTAATGAGATATCGTTAGCATCTCGATATCGCAAGATATGATAGGTAACGATGGCTGAGCCAAGGCCGATAAAGAACAGGGCGATTAAATAGACTGCTACCGCAATCACTTGAACGCTCCGATTTGATTATAATGCGCCACACCGTGGGCGGTAATTTTGCGGCCTTTGGCAGTCCGTTCAACTAAACCAAGCTGCATCAAGTAAGGCTCGACAACAGATTCTAGAGTTTCTCTTTCCTCACCAACGCTAGCCGCTAGAGTTTCGATACCGACCGGGCCGCCATCATAAAAATTAATGATGACTTCAAGGAATTGGCGATCTAGGCGATCTAAGCCCTGACTATCGATCGAGAGGAGCTGCATCGCCGATTCTACAATCGGTTCGACAATTATGCCGTCGCCCTCAACAATGGCAAAATCCCTGACTCGACGCAAAAGACGGTTGGCTAAACGGGGCGTCCGACGTGAACGACCGGCCAACAGTTCGACCGCTCTAGGATCAATCTCAATTTCGAGTAGCGCCGCCGAACGCACTAAGATCTGAGCTATCTCTTCTGGCTGATAATACTCAAGTTGAAAAACAGCGCCGAAACGATCGCGAAGCGGTGCCGATAACAGACTGAGTCTTGTAGTGGCTCCAATAAGACAGAACTTAGGCAATTCAATTCTGACCGACTTGGCGGCTGGTCCTTGACCAATGACGATATCTAAACAAAAATCTTCCATCGCCGTATAGAGAATCTCTTCAACAGCCGGCGGTAAACGGTGAATCTCGTCGATAAACAGCACGTCCCCCTCGGTTAAGCCGGTCAAGATCGAGGCCAGATCACTAACCTTTGATAAAGAAGGCCCAGCGGTTGGCTTAAAGTTAACACCAGCCTCGTAAGCGACAATCGAGGCTAAAGTTGTTTTACCCAAGCCCGGCGGACCATAAAACAGCAAATGATCGATCTGGCTCTGGCGTTGCTTGGCCGACGAGAGGATAATTCGTAAATTACGCGTTAGATTAGATTGGCCGATATACTCACTAAGTTTTTTCGGTCGGAGTGAACGATCAAAAGGTTGATCTTCGACTTGGCTGGTTGGATCGAGAGTCAACTCAGGATTGATCATGGTAGGTACCGCAACGGATCGTCAGGACCCTCGCCGTCTCGGACTTCGAAGTGCAGATGAGGGCCGGTTGACCAACCGGCGCCGGGCAT
>CAYGIW010000110.1:0-1869 GCA_964350035.1 uncultured Candidatus Saccharibacteria bacterium | reverse complement strand
CTCAGTCGAATCTCTTTCATCAGGGTGAGCAAGGTGGCAATATTATGCAAGCTCACTAAGCGGATGCCCACGACCTCACGCTCTTTTAAGAGATGGTTGAGATAACTAACCGAGTAACCGCCAACGCAAGCTGGACAGTGACAGTGCGGATCGATCACGGCTAGCGAGCTCTTGAACTTGGCGGCGCGTAAATCGATCTTGTGGTAATCGGTGATGAGTCCGCTGGTATCGCGTATGGCCTGCCAGGCGACACCGTAGCGACCCAATCGAGTCGGCAAAACGCAATCGAACATATCGAAGCCATTAGCAACGGCCCGGATAATATCGGCCGGCTCACCGATCCCCATCAGGTAATGCGGTAGCTTGGGCGGTAATAGTGGACCGGTCCACTCCATCACCTGATACATATGAGTCTTGCCCTCGCCAACCGAGACACCACCGACGGCGATACCGTCGAGCGGCAAACTCGACATAAACTCGACGCTGGCCTGGCGTAAATCGGCAAAGGTTGAGCCTTGAGCGATGCCAAAGAGATTGTGAGCTTCGAGAGTCGGGTTAGCCGCCTTGAGAGCCTGAAAATAACCGCTCCCCCGTTTGGCGTAACGATGCGTCCGTTCCATTGAGCTCTTAGCCCGTTCGTAAGTGGCAGGATACTCGGTACACTCATCGAGCATCATCATAATGTCCGAACCGATGGCCAACTGAATATCAATGACATTTTCTGGGCTGAAAAAATGCTGGCTACCATCAAGATGAGAAGTGAAGCGAATCCCCTCTTCGGTAATCTTGACTAGGCCAGCGTTGACCTCGTCAGCATCGTAGCTAGCTTTTTTGGTCGGTTCCGCCGGGTCGGTCAAGGTGGAGTTAGCCGCCACCAACTGACGGTTACCGAGTGAAAAGACCTGAAAACCACCCGAATCAGTCAAGATCGGTCCCTGCCAGCGATTCCATTCGGCTAAGCCGCCAAACTGTTCGAGCTGCTTGTGGCCAGGCCGCAAATAGAGATGATAAGTATTACCCAAGATCATCTCAGCACCTAGAGTACGGAGTTCGTCGGGTAAGAGCGTTTTAACCGCACCAACCGTGCCCACTGGCATAAAAGTAGGTGTCTGGACGGTGCCACGGGCTAGGATTAGCTCGCCAGTCCGAGCCAAGCCAGAGTTAAGTTGAGTTTTAAGATTAAATTGCAGCATAAGGCTATATTAACAGAACTACTCGTTTTTAACAGGTTTGCCCGTACTCTCAGATGAAAGTACGGGCTAGAGGTGATCGTCGAGCTCGTCAGAGCAAGCCGGTGAAGTCAAGGGCATCGCGTTAATTCAGCTTCCTGAGCTTCAGAGGGCGATTGGCAGCCTTGCTATTCTGTAAAGCAAGTACCACCAGGATGCCTAGTGGGATCATGATGAACGAAACGAGAGTCATCCAGAGCTCTTGAACTCCCATGGTCGTCTCCCGAAGTGGCGTACGGATTGATTGACTCAATCTTATACGTATTAAAGTATCATACGAGATATTTGTCAAGGCATTTTGACAGTTATCCACATACCAAAGAGCGCCCCTGAGGGCGCTCTGGAAGTAAAACGGATCGACTGAAACTCTTACTTGAGTTCGACGGTGGCGCCGGCGGCTTCGAGCTTGGCCTTGGCGGCTTCGGCGTCGTCCTTTTTGGCGTTCATCAGAACTTCTTTGGGAGTTGATTCAACCAAGGTTTTGGCCTCGACTAAACCGAGCTCTGGCTTAACTTCGCGGACAGCCTTGATAACGGCGATCTTGTTGGCACCAGCGCCGGTCAAGACAACGTTAAAGCTGGTCTTTTCTTCGGCTGGAGCGGCATCGGCTGAGCCGGCGCCGGCAGGAGCGGCCATCATC
>CAYGIW010000109.1:0-1903 GCA_964350035.1 uncultured Candidatus Saccharibacteria bacterium | reverse complement strand
TTCATCCCAGGCTTCTTCGCCTTTACCGCGTTTGCCAGTTCGCCAGGCATCCCAGGCGAGCCAGAGCTGTTTGCCGCCCGGCCAGCCTCGGATCTCTTTAATTTCATAGTTGCTGGCCGGGCGGACGAGAGGCTCTAACTCTCTGGATAACCGTTCCGGGGATTTTGTATACAAAACAAACTGCCAATCCGGCCGCTCGACAATTAAATGCCGAATTAGCTCGGCGGTGTACCGCGCCTTGCCGCCAGTTGGCAGAAAGGCCTCGCGGGCATCGATAGCTAACTTAGAAACAGCCTTAGAGCTCACCGCGATAGACCTTTTCATAGATCGCAACTGTTTCGCGAGCGCATTTTTCCCACGAGAACTGCTTGGCTCTGGCCAGGCCCTTTTGGCTCAGCTCTTGTTGCAACTTAGTGTCGGTTAGAATCCGCTGAATGGCGATCGCCCAACCGGCTAGATCGGTTGGCTCGAGGAGCAGACCGGCCCCATCGACCACCTCGGGCATCGAGGAGGTGTTACTGCTAATAACTGGCGTTCCCGAGGCCATCGCCTCGAGCGGCGGCAGACCAAAACCCTCGTAGTGCGAGGGAAAGACCAACGCCGTGGCACCAACCATTAGGCGAGGAATATCCTCATCGGCCACATAACCGGTAAAGATCACCCGATCGGTCAGCTTGAGCCGTTCGACCAGGGCAAACAGCCCCTCGTAATACCAGCCTTTTTTGCCAGCGATGACTAAATTTCCTTTAATCTTGGGGTCAGAGATTGCTTGAGCAAAGGCCTCGACTAAAAAGTTGAGATTTTTCCGCGGTTCAAGCGTGCCGACATGGACTAAATACGGGGCTTCGGGAATATGATAGTTGGCCTTGGCCACCTCGATCTCCGCCTGAGTGTAGTTCGGATGAAATCGCTCATCAGCGGCCTCATGGATAACGGTGATACGACTGGGATCTAAGCCCAAAACCTTGATCGCATCGTTTTTGGTATGTTCCGAGACGGCAATGAGGTGATCGGCAAAACGATAGGTCATCGGCATGAATTTGCCAAAAAACAGCCCTGACCAAAAGGGAAAGTTTTGACTAAAAAAGACCGAAATCAGGTCATGAATGGTGACCACAACCTTGCCTCGATGAATAATCGGGGTCGAGAAGCAGGGCTGATGAATGATATCAGCCTTAGCTCGATTGGCTAGCCAAGGAAAGGTCAGCTGATCCCAAAGCAGTCGTCGCGGCGTTGAAAAATCTTTGTCGTTGGCCGGTTGAATAAAGGTATATTGATTAGTCTGATCGATCTTTTCGAGCTGTTTAACGAGATTATTGACATAAAAACCAAAACCAGTTTTACTGCCAAGTCGAGTTTGAGTATCAAGTACTATGCGCATTAAGATCCTTTGCGATTAAGCAGTCGGCGAATTAACTCGGGGTCAAGGCTACCGACAAGCCAGTTAAGAGCTAGAAAGGTCAGGCTACCACAACCAACCGCTACTGCCAAGCCAGCTGACTTGGTTAAGTTGATAACCACAACCATGGCTAGACCAGTCAAGATGACTTTAGGAGCGATCTGCCAACTTGGTCGAAAACCGATCTGACCCTTGACGATTGTGGCGGCCGAGATCAGCATAATCAGCTCTGAAATAATCGTAAAGCTCGCCGCGGCGACATAGCTAAAGAGGGGAATCAAGAGAAAGTTGCCTAAGCTATTAACTATGGCGTTGATAATATTGGCCTTTATCAACCGTTGTTGAGCGCCAGCCGCCACAATTACTGAAACATAGAAGTTACCCAGAAAAGCCAAGAACACCGCCACTAATAGAAACTGCAAGATGACCGGAGCGGTAATCGCGAGGCCGTTAATTGAGATGGCAGAGGCAGTTAAAAAACCGCCCCGACCCTTGGTCGTCAGC
>CAYGIW010000108.1:0-1920 GCA_964350035.1 uncultured Candidatus Saccharibacteria bacterium | reverse complement strand
AATCAACTTATCGAGCAGTTGGTGTTCAGGAGCGATCACCACAAAGCTATCAGCGTAAGCGGCTAGATAGTGAGCTGAAAAGGTCTCGAGCTTTAAATCTAGACCTTTGACCTGACCGGTCATAACTAGGCCGGTCGATTTACCAATCCAGTTAGTTTGCATGGTTTTGACTTTGCTCGGCCAATCGATTTGGCTGAAATCTAATAGCTCCTCGGCATAGTCAGTAATCTTGAAGAACCACTGTTTGAGCGGTTTCTTGACGACGGCCGTGCCACAACGTTCACAGGTACCCTCGACGACCTGTTCGTTAGCTAAAACAGTTTGATCGCTTGGGCACCAGTTGACTAAAGCCTCGCGGCGGTAGGCTAAGCCCTGTCGATAAAGGGTTAAAAAGATCTCTTGAGTAAAACGGTAATAGCTAGGGTCGGAGCTGTTAATCTCGCGCGACCAATCAAAAAGAGCGCCCATCTCTTGAAGCTGGCGACGCATATTGATAATTGCCTGCTCGGTTGAGGCCTGAGGATGAATGCCCTGCTTGATGGCGCGGTTTTCGGCTGGCAGACCAAAGGCATCCCAACCCATTGGGTGCAATACCTCGTAACCTTGCATCTTGTGGTAACGAGCGATAATATCTGACATTACGTAACCGCGCCAATGCCCAACATGTAAACCCTCACCTGAGGGATAAGGAAACATCGTCAGGCAGTAATATTTAGGCTTTTGACTCTGGTCATCGGCCTTGGCCAATTGCTGCTCTTGCCAGTAGGTACGCCAGCTGGCCTCGAACTGGCCGGGTTGATAACTAATCTTGGTTGTTGAGTGCGTTGAGTCTGAATTCATATCTTAAATTATACCTGTTTCTCATTAACTTACAAGGTATAATTAAATACTTGACCAGATGTCAAGACAGCTTTACACTAGAGCTATGAAAATAGTCTTACGCGTTAAAGAGTTACGCAAAGATCAACAGTTAACTCAAGAAGAGCTGGCTCGCTCACTCAATATCTCACGCCAATCGTTGATCTCGTTAGAACAAGGGCGCTGGCTCCCTTCGTTGCCATTAATTTTAGAGGTAGCTCGATTTTTTAATCGCCCTGTCGAGGACGTCATCACTGTCGAACGGTTCGGCGATGTTGCGCTCGAAAACCCAATCGCCGAAAAAAACACAGAGGCTTTGCCGACAGCTGCAAACCTGATCGTTCATCCAGCCTGGGGAACCGTCAGGCCACCGGCTAATTTACGGCTATTAGAGCAACAGCTGATCATCGAGATCTTACTCCCGGGTTTTGCCCAACACGAGATCGATCTCGAAGTCACTGATCGGCACTTAATAGTCGAGGCAAACCACGAAACGAGTGATAATCATAGTACCGAGCAAGCTTTCGAGAATTCAATAGATGAGGCACCTGACAGTGATTCTACTCAGTTAGTGGCTAAAGAGTTTAATTTTCAGAGGGCTTGGCGACAGTTCGATCTGCCGCTGGGCGTCATTCCGGCCTCGGCCAAGGCCAAGCTGGCTCATGGCGTTCTGACGATTACCCTTAATCTCAAAGAACCGGGCAGACCGATCAGCCACCATTTCCAGCCCGAATAAAATTACGACCTAACGCGACTATCGGGGCAGACGCCACTTGCGAAAATTAACAGGTTTGATAAGATTGATTTCTGGATCTATAGCTCAGCTGGTTAGAGCGCCACATTGACATTGTGGAGGTCAGCCGTTCGAGTCGGCTTAGATCCACCAAGGTTACATCGATGCCCCCTGATCGGGACAACTGTGAAAGCAATTGGATTTTTTGTTTTTAGAGTTGTCCCGATGAAACTGCTGCAATCTCGCTAGTAGTCATATCGACGACAGACGACAGAGGGTAAGACAATGATCCAGGTCAAGATTTTCGTGGGTAATCCAGAAGAGATTGA
>CAYGIW010000107.1:0-1930 GCA_964350035.1 uncultured Candidatus Saccharibacteria bacterium | reverse complement strand
AGATTCAACAGCCACCTCGAAATGGTCACTTGGGCGATTTTCTGGTATAGTCGGTTCTTAACCGCTCTCAATAAGAAAAACAAACAGGAGTCGACTATGCCAAGCAAACTCAACCCGTATCTCAACTTTACCGACAACGCTCACGAGGCGATGAAGTTTTATCACTCAGTTTTCGGTGGCGAAATGACCGAGACAACCTTTAAAGAGGGCAGCATGCCTCACGACCCGGCCGATGCCGACAAGATCGTGCACGCCATGCTAGTTGCCGACAACGGCATTACCTTGATGGCCTGCGACACTACCGCCGAGATGACGAAGATCAGTCAGGGCAACAACGTCTCGATCTCTCTCAGCGGCGATGACGAGACCGAGTTAACCGCCTACTGGGAGAAATTAGCCACTGGTGGCAAGGTTACCGTCCCGATGGCCAAGGCGCCCTGGGGAGATATGTTCGGTATGTTAACCGACAAGTTTGGTATCGGTTGGTTAGTTAATATTACCGCCAAAAAAGCGTAAGTAGCTTGCTGTCTAGCAAGAAGGAAAGGATCGATCATGTCAGAGATGCAGCCAGGTATTGGCTTAGGTCAAGAGACGGAGCCAACCAAAGAGAATCCGCCGAGTGTGCAAGAGCTAAAAGAGCTTCTTGAGAGTGTGTTTCCGGACTGTTTTGAACCCGGGATTTTGGACGAAGACCCGAGCTTGCCTTTCGATGAGGTTCTAGGGCTCGCCCTGACCATTGCCTTAGAAGCTGGTTTGGATGAGGAGGAGTTAATCTCGGCTCTCGTCCAGGCTGGTTTACTCGAACCAGAAACAGAGTAAGAACCGATAAAACTAAAAGTGAAGGGCCCGCTGCGTAGCAGCGGGCCCTTTCTAGTTACTTTTTCTGCCTTTCGAAACCAGCCAACGGGGCCTCGCCAACCAACTGTAAAGCGTTGTTGATCTCGGCGAGACCAACTGGGCCAATGCCGGATAGCCAGCGCAGTCTCTCGACACCCTCCGGTGTGTCCAGTTCCAGCGCCAGCAGATCTGCCAAAGTGAGCAGCCGATTCTTTCCCTGTGGCCGAATATTTCTCTTGAGTGCACTCAAGGTTCGACCGTTCAAAGGCAAGACAGCTAACGGCACCAGTTGGGGATCCGTCTGACCAGGTATGAACTCCTGAGGATCAGAGGAGATCGACAGGCAGACTTCTCGTAGTAACAGGTAAGCGCTATCAAGCCCTGACTGCGCTTTGCGGTACTGACTTCCGATGGCCATATTTGCGACCGTTACGCGATCGCAACTGAGCGGCACCTTTCCGTCCAGTAGGCCAAAAGCCGCCTCGATGAGTCGTCTTTGGATCGGCCGAAACCAGAGAAAGGTCATCGCCATGGCGAGCAAGTCGACGCTGATGAATCGATCGCCGGACCTGGCGATCCTATCCCTAAGGACCTCTAAGCCCTTTCGGCTGTACACTGGCAACTCTCATACCCTCCTTACATCTTCCCAGCCCTTCGGTTTTTCCTCACCGAAGAAGCTGAGTGTTCGACAGATCTCGTGGAAGCCTTTGGGTCCCAAGCCAGTGATACTCCATAGCTCATTCGCTGTAAGACGGCGAGCCACCAAGTCCTCGAGCATTACTGGACCATAACTTTTAAGTAGATTCGCAACGTTCAGCCTGAGCAATGGCCTTAGCCCTTTCGAGCTAAGTTTGACGGTGCCACCTCTGAACCGACGATTGGTATCAGGTTCGGTCCGGCCGATCTGATAACAGGCTTTGAGCAGTTCCAGCTCTGCCTCGAGTCGCAACTGTGCGTATTCGCTGCACGGGACCTTAAGCACCCTGTAGATGAAGGCGCGACTGGCCGTGTGACGGTAATACGGCTTTTCGCAAAAGAGCATGAAGTCAGAGCCCAAGACTAGTTGCAGGTGTCGAGGCATTCTCGCCAAGCC
>CAYGIW010000106.1:0-1935 GCA_964350035.1 uncultured Candidatus Saccharibacteria bacterium | reverse complement strand
GTTAATAAGTGAGACCAGAGCTGACATGGTGTAAGGCTGGTTTTGACCAGTTGCTCGGTCGCGGATAGAGATAGTTTGATTGACAATCTCTTGTTCGCCAATAACAGCTAGATAAGGAATCTTTTCGGTGATGCCGAGACGAATCTTTTTGCCAACTGATTCGTTGCTATCATCGATCTCAAAGCGAATGCCGGCCTTGGTAAGACTTGGCACCAGATTGAATTCGATGTACTCGATGAACTTATCCGAGACCGGAAGCAGTTTAATCTGAACAGGTGAGAGCCAGGTCGGTAGATTACCAGCCAGATGTTCTAAGATAATGGCCATGAAGCGCTCAATCGAGCCGTAGATAGCGCGATGGACGATCACGGGACGAACAGCCTGACCAGTTTGGTCGGTATAGTGTAGATCGAAGCGTTCGGCTAAATTAAAGTCGAGTTGGATAGTGGCGACTTGCCACTGTCGACCCAGGGCGTCAGTCGCTAGAAAGTCTAGCTTGGGGCCATAAAAAGCGGCCTCGCCTGTGGCGACGGTTTGCGGTTCGGTAAACTCGGCCAAAGCGGACTTGAGATTAGCCTCGGCCTGTTCCCAGATGTCATCATCACCAAGATAGGCCCCAGGATTAGCCGGGTCACGAAGCGAGAGTCGTACCGTCAAGGGCAGTTGGAAAGTTTTGTAAACAGTTTGAATAATCTGATAGATGGCCATGACTTCGGCATGAATCTGATCGGGTCGAACAAACGCATGGCCGTCATCTTGGGTAAGAGCCCGAACTCGGGTCAGTCCCGAGAGCTCACCGGGCTGTTCGTCGCGGTAACAGGTCGTAATCTCGGCATAACGAATTGGTAGATCACGGTAGCTGCGGAGCTTTGAGGCGTAGATCTGACTGTGGTGTGGGCAGTTCATCGGCTTCATGACGAACTCATCGCTCTGACCCTTCACATAAAAGAGATCGTCTTTAAACTTTTCGTAGTGGCCAGAGGTTTTGTAGAGCGCCGTCTTGGCAATATGAGGAATATTGACCTTTTGGTAGCCGAGCGGTTGCTGTAACGACTGGATGTAACTGGCTAGACGATCGCGAATAAAGGTACCTTTGGGAGTAAATAGCGGCAAACCCGCCCCGACTAGATCAGAGAAGGTAAACAGGTCTAGTTCGCGGCCGAGCTTGCGGTGATCGTACTCCTCGGCGAGGCGCCGGCGTTCGTGGTGAGCGGCTAGCTCGGTGGCCTCGGCAAAATATACGCCGTAGATACGGGTGAGCATTGGTCTGGTTGAGTCGCCGCGCCAATATGCTCCAGCCACACGAATCAGATCGATACCCTCTGGGTTAATGGCCGCAGTTGAATCAACGTGGCCACCCTTGCAGAGATCGATAAAATCGCCGGATTGGTACAAGGTTATTTCAGCTTTTGCCTCGACAAGCTCGTCGATGAGTTCTTGCTTGAACGGTTGGCTAGTAAACTGCTCTCTGGCCGCGGCGGCATTGACAGGTAGACGAACAAATTCGAGCTTACGACTGGCTAATTCTCTGAGTTCGCGAGTCAGGCTGGAGAGCTCGTTTTCGCCAAGCTTGGCGTTGCCAAGATCGAAATCATAATAAAAGCCATCATCGATGACTGGACCGATACCCAACTTGGCCTCGGGGAAGCGAGCTAAGACTACCATAGCTAAGAGATGAGCTAGTGAGTGTCGATGTGGTTCAAGATTGTGTTCAGACATAGCTACATTTTAGCGCATCAGTTCGAGATAGGCAAACCTGTACTGGCGGAGTATGGCGACGGCCGTCGCTTCGTCAAGATTAGGTTTAAGTTTGTAAAGACGATTCAGCAATCTGTCCTCGAGTTCTGTCTGTCGCCAAGCTTGGTTCTGAGTCTTGAGTCGGGCTGAAACAGGGGACTGAATAGAATCGTTTTTATTAGGCTGATAAGCCGCTAA
>CAYGIW010000105.1:0-1954 GCA_964350035.1 uncultured Candidatus Saccharibacteria bacterium | reverse complement strand
CTAACTTGCGATAAAAGCCGGTTAAGCTATCAACATAATCGTGGCGGACCGGCCGGCGATAGAGCGCAAATTGGTCGTGTCCGGTTTCGACTAGCTCTTGAGCTTGATCAAGATGAAATAAATATGGCTGCCAAGTGGTGTGGTCTAAAAGTAGTTGGCGTCTGGTGAGATAACCTTGTGAGCCAAGAGTCGGCAGCTGCTTAGAATTAAAGCGCGCCAGCCAATAGTCTGGCTCAGTCTGAGTGATTAGCTCTGACTTTAACCATTCTTTTTCATGTGGCCCGAGAATCCCCCGTCGTCCTAACTGATAGATAAAAGGATCGTTGACGCCAGTCAGCTCGCAATAGCGATTATAGATATTATCACTCGGTTGATATTGCCAATAGACGGCCTGCAAACCGGCTACTTGCGGTTGCTCTGCCATAATCGTCACCGCTCGACTCAGCCAATCATCACCGATTAAGGTGATATCAGAATCGATCAGTAAGATTAGCTCTCCAGTAGCAGCCGCCAGACCGATCGATTTAGAGCGCTCGATATGCCGATGACCGCTCTTGAGGATCTTGGCCTGAAAACGCTTGGCGATCGAAAGCGTTTGATCGGTCGAACCATCATCTACGATGATTATCTCAAGCTTTGCAGTGGGAAAATCTTGAGCGGTAAGCGCCAGTAAACAAGCTTCGAGATGATGCTCGGCATTAAAGGTGGGAATGATCACCGAGACTAAGGGTAAATCGCTCACCCTCATGGTCGTTCGATTCGCCTAAGGAAAAGACCTTGAACAAAAGCTAGGCCATAAACCAGATGAGTCAACAATATACCAACACCTACCAGCCAGGCGGCCCGCCAACCGATTCGAGCGATATTCGCCAGTACAGCGATTAGGTAACCGGCTAAAATCAAGGCCAAGATTACCGTTAAGATTGGCAACCAAATGATGCCAAGAATCAAACCAAGGATGATTGTGACGGCAAAAAGTGTCGGCAAGAAATAGATCGGAGCGAGCGTTTCGGGATAGGCCTTCACAAAAAAACCCCGGTGGCGGCCCATGTTGCGGATCTGCTTGAGATGCCCAGAGGGGAATGGCCTCCGGTGATGCCAGACAGTCACACTGGGATCATAAATCACCTGATAGCCTAAGGCTCGGATATCTCGACAAACCTTAGTATCGTCGCCACTAGACAGCTTTGAGCGAAAACCGCCTAACTCTTTGAGGATACTGGTGCGGATGATGAGATTAACTCCCTGCAGTTCGGCGACCTCGCGTCTGGGACAGGCCAAAAACCGATATTGAGCGGCGCCACTAGTCAGATACGATTCGTAAATATAGCCTCCCAGCTTAGCTGCCCAAGGGTCATCGGGAGCGGTTAAGTTGGGTCCGCCGACCGCCCCAACCTGTGGTTCGGTATCAAAGATCTTGGCCGCCGACTCTAACCAATCAGGGCTTGGATAGGCATCGTCATCGATCAAGGCACAAAACTCGCCCTGTGCGACGGCGATACCTAAGTCTCGCTTCTCGCCTAAACTAATCGGCTTGATACTGGCCTCGATCTGTCGATAAGGCAGAGGCAACGACGGTAACTTTTGCCCTTTTTCGGTGACGAGTATCAGCTCGTATTGAGACTTATCGGTGACTAGAAGTAAGAACTTGGCTAAATCGCTAAAAAAACGATCGGTCACTACATAAAGGCAGATGATAATCGAAAAGCGAGGAGATTTTTTGGTCATATCAGCTCAGCCTCGATATATTGCCTTAGCGTCGCCTGCCAATCAGTTTTGAAATCATGCTTGATCGAGCGTAGCACCTCTCGATCTGGTCGAGGAGCGGCAAAGCTTTGAGTAAAAAACTCAGAGCCGACTGGCATGAGCTTAGTTTGAAGCTCCATAGTTTTCACAAGATACTCGGCAATATCATAGCGCGAACACTCACCGGCGCTAGCGAAATGATATATAC
>CAYGIW010000104.1:472-1963 GCA_964350035.1 uncultured Candidatus Saccharibacteria bacterium | reverse complement strand
ACCAAATACCGGCGCCTTAGCCCCTTGGTCGGCCAAGATATCGCTGATCTGCCAGGCGATGGCTGGATCGATGACCGGTTTGAGATTTTCTTTAGGTTGATTCTCTTCGAGGATCTTACCGTTCTTTTCGGTAATCTTGAGGATCGGTAGGGGATCATGACGAACGCCGGCATTAGCTAAGGTGCCATAGGCAGTGGCCAGTTCGAGCGGTTTGACCTCGGCCGAACCGAGGACTAACGATAAACCGTACTGATCAGGTCGATCGAGCGTATTGATACCGAGATCGGCGGCAGTGGCCAAAGCGGGTTTAATACCGGCCAGCGCCAAAGCCTTGACGGCCGGAATGTTCAACGACTGGGCCAAGGCATTGCGCAGCGTAATCGGGCCTCGAAACTTGCCGTCAAAGTTATTGGGCTGATAGTCGCCAAAATCGGTCGGCACATCCCAAAAGAGCGAGGCGGGGGAGTACTTTTCTTTTAGCAGCGCGGCATAAACTAACGGTTTAAAGGCCGAACCTGGTTGACGCTTGGCAGTAATGACATTAAACTGACCACCGATTTCGGAGTCGAAGTAGTCGGCGCTACCCACCATCGCCAAGACCTCGCCGTTTTTAGGATTGAGGGCGACGAGCGCAGCATTTTGGATCCCGTATTTGCTACGGTTGGTGGCGGCACCGCTAGCCACTGCGGTTTCGGCCGCTTTTTGTTGGTCGATATCGAGAGTGGTGACAATTGAAAGGCCCTTATCAAAGACCGTTTCGCCGTATTTTTCAGCCACTAAATCGCGGACATACATGACAAAGTGAGGGGCCAGAATCGTATCTTTACGAGGGACGGTTTTGAGAGCGACCTGACTAGCCGCTTCGGCCTCGGCCGAAGTGACATAGTTGAGATCTGCCATCCGTTTGAGGACGAGATTGCGTCTGGCGATCAGGTCATCAACGTGACTACCGTAGGGTGAGAAATAGTTAGGTGCCTTGGGTAGGGCGGCCAGGGTGGCTGCCTCGGCTAAATCGAGATCTTTGGCCTTTTTACCAAAGAAGGTTTGACTGGCGGCCTCGACACCATAGGTATTGCCACCAAAAGGAATCTCGTTGAGGTAGAGCTGGAGGATCTTGTCCTTGTCGAACATCGTCTCGAGCTCGATCGAGATAATCAGCTCACGAATCTTGCGGTCAAGTCGCTTTTGACCATCGCGCAGAACGGCATTTTTGACAAGCTGTTGGGTGATGGTCGAGCCACCCTGGGCTGGCCGTCGTAAAACGATGTCGTAATAGATGGCTCGAACATAACCGCGGAGATCAAAGCCGCCGTGTTTATAAAAGTTTTTATCCTCGATTGAGATGACCGCCTCTTTAATATTTTCAGGCATCTCCTCGAATGGGATCGAGATGCGTCGTTGTTGACCGGAGATGGCATACAAGAGATGCTCGCCGGTGCGATCAAAGATCTTGGTCGTTTCTTCGCTATTGAGATCGCGCCGAATTCCCTG
>CAYGIW010000104.1:0-462 GCA_964350035.1 uncultured Candidatus Saccharibacteria bacterium | reverse complement strand
TTCCCTGTGGTGTCGGCAGGTCTTTGGCATACCAAGCAAAAAGAAAGATGACAGCCCCAATACCGGCTAAACCGAGTCGCCAGCTCCAGGTCCAGAGCTGTTGACGCGTTGGTCGCCAGCGACGCGGCTTGCCAGCGACATGGCTCTGACGCCGAGAGGCTCCGTGACTAACGCGGAGCGGGTTGTGCCACAGTCGATTTATTTTAAGTAGTCTAAACTTTTTGGGGGGCACTCTTACCTACCAATTCTGATAGCTTTATTATATAGTAAAGCCTGATAAAAGAGAATTATGCCGGTTAATCTTACATCACCAGCGCTAGCTGCCGCGGTCGACGAACTGTTGACACAGAACTTTGCCGAGGCGATCGATGCCGCTCACTTGCGTGAGCGTTTACTTAGCGGCGAGCAACTACGCATTAAACTTGGCTTAGATACTAATAAACCCGATTTACATCTGGGGCA
>CAYGIW010000103.1:0-1969 GCA_964350035.1 uncultured Candidatus Saccharibacteria bacterium | reverse complement strand
CTCAATAGCCAGCGACTGATCAAGCTCGAAGCCGAGCGATCGCAGTACAGCCAGGCCACTGCCAGCCTCAATCAGGCCCTCAGCCTCTTTCGCGCCGCTCGTCTCGAACCAACTAGTCTCGGCGAACTGAACTTAAACTCTAGTCTGACCGCACTCCTGGGGGCCAGTCATCAGGATTGGCTGACACTCAAACAGGCCATTATTAGTAGCGAGGGGCCGGACGACCTCAAAAATCGTCGTCTCGATCAGGCAGCGGCCTTGCAGTCGCTCGACGATCGACTGGCCGAGATCCTCTCGGAAGTTAACGGTTTTGCCTACCGCAACGGGCTGGGTGTCGGACCGGCTGACGAGGCGACGGTCAAGACTCGACTGACCGAGATCGTTGCCCTAGAACGACAGCTAGAGATCAAGGGCGATGAGCTCAAAGTTACTATCGATGGCGCCGTTGACCTTGAGTTGTCCGGCCAAGGATTTTATCGCCAGCTCTTGATTATTGCCCTGGCGCTTCAGGGCTTGGCGATCATTATCAGTTTAATCATCTTGGCCAAACGCTATGTATTGCCCAGCTTCTCGCAAATATTAGAGAAGTTAATCAAGCAGAATTTAGAGCTCCGACAGGTTGACTCGCTCAAAACCGAGTTTCTTTCGGTGGCAAGCCATCAGTTTAAATCTCCGCTAACGGCTATAAAGGTTAGCCTTGACTTACTAGGTCAAACTACTCCTGATCAACCGTTAACTATCGAACAAAAAGGCCTGATTCGACAGGCAGTTAACACCAACCAAGAGATGATTAAGTTGGTCAGCAATCTTCTTAATGTCTCTAGGATTGAACAGGGCCGGTTTCAACCTAAGCCAGTCCCGACCGACATCGTGCCGCTCCTCAGTAATCTGATCGAACAGTCCGCCGAGCTCGCTAAACAGAGTCAAGTAAGGCTGCTGTATCAGTTCGCCAGCCCCGAGCTCTGGGTTAATATCGATGCGGTAATTCTTAAAGAGGCGATGCAGAACCTGATCGATAACGCCATCAATTATAACCGTCGCCCGGGCGAAGTTCGGCTGGCGACGCGGACCGTCGGCGACCAACATCAGATCATCGTCAGCGACACTGGCCACGGCATTCCGCCAAGCGATATGAATAATCTGTTCTCAAAATTTTATCGAGGTCAGAACGCCCGGTCGCTCCGCCCCGACGGCTCGGGCTTAGGTTTATTCTTAGTTAAAGAGGCGATCGAGAGCTTTTACGGCACCATTCAGTGTCAGAGCGAGCTGGAAAAGGGCACAACTTTCATCATCAGTCTGCCGATTATGCCCACCAAGGTAACGGTAGTGAATAACGAGGCGCCGGTCAAAGCGAATCAGACTGCCAAGCTCTAAGATTAAAAAGTGGCGCCCCCGAGACCGGGAGCGCCAGAAGTTAGGAAGAGCTCATCGACTTGAGCCCCAGTCCTATCACTAAGGCTTCGCATCGCAGTGAAAGTGTGCCTTTCGGCAGGCCTTCTTTCGCCTGAGAAAAGTTCATGATCTGATCCTTGATCGGTGTCAACATGCGTTTCAATGCAGCGTCTGACCAGTCGCACACCGGCATCCGCATACAAACCGAAACGGTTGTCAAGTGAACCACGATCTGGAGAGTGATGTCGACATGCGCCTGGCTATCTCCATCAGTTAAGGACTGAAGAAAGTTCCCTAAGGTCCTTTCTATCTCTAGATGGGTGGATGGCTGCCAATGGTCTGTCGAAGGCGAGGCGTACCATGGTCGCACCGATATTTCGCATTGGAACATGCAATCGAGACCCAACACAGTCACGACGAGTTCATTGACTCGCGACCACGGCACCCGCTCTTCCAGTTCGAGAAGAAGTCTCTCCAGGCATCTCCGTTCAAGTTCGCGCTCGTTCGGGACCAAGAAGTTATGATTTAAAAAGATCCGGTACTTTTCGAACACAACCTTACCTCGACAGTTAAATAA
>CAYGIW010000102.1:0-2008 GCA_964350035.1 uncultured Candidatus Saccharibacteria bacterium | reverse complement strand
GGCCGTCTCTATGAGATGGCGCTCACTCTCTCTCCGCAGGCCCGCAAGGGTGATCTGGAGGAGATGGCCAATTGGTTCGGCGTAGCGGATGGGAAGCTCCGCGGTAAGATAGTAGTTGATATAGCGGCTGGTACGGGTTTCCTTACCAAGTCGCTACTGAGCTGGACTCAAGAGACGGTTTACGCCGTCGATCCAAGTCGAGTTCAGTTGACTACGCTCCTTTGCCAGTGCCATCCATACGGCCCGGTCTGGCCGGTTATCGGCTCTCCCGACCAGGAAGCGATCTTTGATCAAATCCCTGCCGGAACCATCGACGTAGTCACGAGCTTCGGCGGTCTTCACCATGTCGTCAACCACGAAGCCTTGTTTGCTAACGTGGCTCGGCTCTTGAAGCCGGGCGGTCGATTTATTGCAGCAGATGTTGGGCTTGGCTCAACACTGCAGCAGCATTTCGATGAGGTGGTTGCCGAAAAGTGTCTGACCGGGCACACGGCTAACTGGCTCAGCTCTGAACCGTTGAATGTTCTGTGTCAACAGGCCTTTCTTGGCACTCCACAGGTGTGCGAGCAGGTACCGCTGACCTGGACCTTCCGTTCAGAGCGCGAGATGGCCCTCTTCTTCAAAGGGTTACACGCCTACCCTCAGAGTGAAGCAAAAGTCTTGAGTGACCTTCGGGAAACTCTGGGCTGGCACGTCGCAGACCATCTGATTCACTTGAACTGGCCAATGCTGTTTTTCGAAACGGTCAAGCAGTAACCGGTGCCATCGTGCTGATCCGTCCTTGAACTTCAGGGGCGGATCTTTCTTTTGAGGAGATAAAATGAAAACTCTGGTCATCGGTGGAACTGATGGGTTTGGAGCGGCTGTCGCTGATAACTTCAGGACGGTTGGAGATGTTGTGGTGGTTGGCAGGAGTTCAAGCAGTGCCGCACCGCTTGAGTATGCCTGTAACGTGGGTGACCGTGATGCCTGGGAAGTAGCGCTACGACAGATTCAGGCGGATCATCCGGTTCTTGACGTTATCGTAGCCATTGTTGGCTACGCTCGGTTGATCTCTGCCCCACTGTTAACCGAGGAAGATTGGCAGCTTCATTGGGCCCTCAACCTTGAATACGTCAAACAGGCGTACGAGGTTTTGTAATGCAATCTGCGTCAATCCGCTGACCCAAGGTTCGCCACTTTGGGTAGTCGTTGGTCGTATCGGACCGATAACGAGTATCTTCTCCCTTATATTGCCGCCAAACATGGGCTCCGGGCTTGGACTGCTGAGCTGGCTGGTAAGAATGAGTGGCTGAAGGCTAATCATTACTGTGTGCCAACCATGGCCACACCTCAACAGACTAAGCTAGTCGAAGAGGCAGCCTCGCAGGGCTATATAGAAGCGCTCTGTGCGGGCAAGTTCAATCAGGCGATTGACTTTCATGGTGTAGCTGATCAGTTGGCGATTCTGATCAGGCAGACTGAGAAGACGGGTCAGACCTATCTCATCGCCAATGCTGGCAATGTCCAGACGATGCCGGCCGCTTAAAAGCGGCCGGCATATTTGTTAATCAGCCCCTTTCTAATCCTAGCTCTCAATCGATGATACGGCGGGTTTTTTAATGCCTTGTCCATCGAGTTATAGGTATATTGACATTATTAACAGATTAGGCTAGAATTACTTGACGGAACAAGTTGGTTGGGGTGACCGGTGGGCACGCAGAGCGTGCAGAGGTAAAAAGATGTTTCTAGAGGGCGAGCTGATCGCTTTATTCGTATCTCTTGTCTCGATTTGGGCTATGGAGCGCATGTTTCAGCGAATCTTTAAAAAGCATTTCAAGGTGAATGGCTACCACGACGGTCGCCTAGAGAATTTGCTACGCGGCGCCGTTGTGTTCGGCGTAGTAGCGGTGACATTCGCAATCCTCTCCTGCTTTATAATTACGGCCGTCCTCGGTAAGTTGTCACGCTAGGCGGCGCGATCAACCCACCCTCCCGTCTCTAACCCACGACTTAACATAGGTCGTGG
>CAYGIW010000101.1:0-2047 GCA_964350035.1 uncultured Candidatus Saccharibacteria bacterium | reverse complement strand
TCCGCTATGGTCCACCAAACTAAAGTGTCTCTCGTCAGAGAGGCTTTTTAGTACATTGGAGTTGACATTTTAGCTCTAAAATGGTTCAATTGCGACTATTCCTGTTGATAACCGTCAGGGCTAGCTGAAGTCTGACCTTGAGGGTATGTCAACAGGAGGAAAGGTCGTGGAGCAAGAACAGACCCAGAGTACACACCGAATTGCCCGCATCAGTTTCGGGCAAGATTTGATCGTGATCGAGACTGATGCCGGTGGCACGGCGCCAGCGCGTACGCTCATCCAGATTCAGGCCAAGCAGATACTGCTGGACGGCCCCGAGTACTTCAATACTTCCCTTCCCTTCCCGAATAAGGCGGGAAGAAACGCTGCCTTCTTCATGGTGGAGGTAGTCGAAGGTCTGGAGACCAACGGACGTCTCGTGCTCTGGTTCGGCAAGGAAGGCCCAGCCTGTGCGCGAGCCGACCTCGGACTCTTCGAAGACTTTAACGTGCTGATGCACATCTCCGCCGCCCTCAACCGGGCAATCGACCCCACCCTCCGCTATTAGCTCCAGTGGGGCTTGCGGACATGCCCCGACCTGAAGTTTTTAGGTCGGTGGCAGCCCAGAGTTTAGTTCTATGGAGTAGATTCTGGAGTTGCTAGAAGGAAGGTGAGTAGACGTGCGGGGTTTCCTGTAAGACAAAAACAGTCTCAGTTTAGCGATTGAGGCTCAAGCAGACTTGTAATGCTGTCTCGCCTGGTTAGAGTTTGATACTCTTGAGTACTGCTTTCACGAGCTCATCTTCTTCTTCGTCTAAGCATTGAATGTGGTATGAGAAACCATCCTTGATCAAGAAATAATCAGTTGAGACCCCGAATAATCCTTGGTCTGTATATTTCAAAGTCTTGACGCCTTTAAAAGTTATCTCATCTGGATTCTCGAATTTGTTGAGATTATTCTTGACCACTTCCTCGATGCTATTAGATTCATTTCGAGATTCGGTAATTGATATGCTACTGGGAGTGCCGGTTAGGGCAATGCCCTCTTTTTTCTTAATCTCGTAGGTTATAACACACCCACCTTCGCAACCACCCTCAATGTTGATGCCGTACTCTCTTGGTACGGTGAAAGACATTTTACTGAGCTCAGTAACGTATCTAGTATCCTCATCCAACAACGAGAGCTCGGGCGAACCTGTTGATTGAGTTGTTTGTTGTGCCAAACTGTAGCCTAGATCGTCTCTAGGTTAAGTAGTGTGGCTTTGATCTGAGCGGTTGAAAACTGGAGCGGACCCAATAACTTTACCTTGGTGTCTCCTATGCGACCTTCGACTAAACGATGATAAGTGTCACGCTGCTTAAAACTGACCCAGCTCAAGATCCTTTCGTCAGCCTCTGTCGTGACCTCGAGTCCACAGCAATCAATATCACACTCCCCCCAATCACCTAAAAGATCCCAGGTGCCGTTATGAGTTAAGCTTCCTTCGAGCGCAGATACATTTAAGTCATAAGGTAGGCGAATGTCATCGACTGTTACTGCGTAAAGAGGTTCGGTCCAGTTTGTTGAAGTTGTTTTCGTCAACGAGAGTTCTCGAATATTAGAGGGTTTTCCGGTGTAGTATTTCGTATTCACATCTAGCAAGTCATTGGCAAAGTGGTTATAAAGTGATTTTTTTTGAATATAGAAATCTTTACCAATAAGAATGAAGAAGAGATCATCATATTCAAGAGCGTTAATTAGCATTTCCTCAGCCGATTTTTCCCAACTCGTCAATATTTCGACGGCTCTTGGGTTTGTAAATAATTTCGCTGCTTCTTGGATAGTCAGATAATTTTCCATGAATTAAATATAGCATGTTTGAACAAAGTAATTGGCAGTGAGAGATAAACGATATAATATAAAACTATGTCAGAAAAACCATCATCTAGCTCTGAACAGTCGCAGTGGAGAGCGCCTGACTCTTCCGATCCTCCTCGGCGTCGACCATGCGGAGCGGCGGAATCTCAGCTTTGGCAACCGCAAGTCATAGCCTCTAACGGTCAACTTCCGGCTTTGCGTGTGCCATCT
>CAYGIW010000100.1:0-2129 GCA_964350035.1 uncultured Candidatus Saccharibacteria bacterium | reverse complement strand
ATTTAAAGCAGATCTGACGGCCGCAGCTACTCGCGAGCGAGTTGCCTTAGACAAAGGGACGGCTACCGCCTTGGGCCTAACCGGTACACCCTCGTTATTTATCAACGGCGAACGCTACCAGGGTGAGCTGACTTTCGAGGCTCTCAAGACGGCGATAGAGGCGATTAAGTAGGTAGGGTATGAAGAGTCCCAATAGCGAAGCGCTCGAAACCGTTTACTTGGCCGGTGGTTGTTTTTGGGGAGTAGAGGCCGATTTAGCGGCCTTGCCAGGTGTAGTCTCGACTCAGGTTGGCTATACCGGAGGCACGCTACAGGATCCAACCTACGAGCAGGTTTGCTCTGGTAAAACCGGCCATGCCGAGGCGGTGAAAGTAGTCTTTGATAGTCAGAAGCTAAGCTTTAGCGCTCTTTTAGAGTTCTTCTTTACTCACCACAACCCTCAAGAATTAAATCGTCAGGGCCCCGATATCGGTACTCAGTACCGGAGTGCGATCTTTGCCACGACGGCACCACAGGCCAAAACCGCGACTGATTATATCCAAGAATTAACTGATTCTTCTCGGTTTGCCCGTCCAATCGTTACCAAGGTAGAGATGGCGACAGAGTTCTTTCCGGCCGAGGAATATCATCAAAAATATCTCTTCAAACGAGGTCTCGCCTCTTGTCATATTTAGTTATTTGGTTAAGCTTACTATAGATGATAGTAAGCGAAAGGATTATTCACTATGCTCAAACAGATTCCTTTAGGTGATAAAGCTCCAGAGATCGTAAACGTTATAATCGAGATCCCCGCCGGTAGTCGTAATAAATATGAGTACGACGAAGCGTTAGAGGCGATCTGCTTGGATCGAGTCAACTACACGGCGATGGCTCACCCTTACGATTACGGCTTTATACCCGAGACTCGCAGTGAAGATGGCGATCACCTCGATGCCTTTGTGATTCTCGATCACTCGGTCTTTCCTGGTTGCGTTGTGGCCGCCCGTCCGATCGGTCTGATTAAAATGGTCGACGATGGCGAAAACGACGAAAAGATCATCTGCGTACCGGCTAAAGATCCTCGCTACGATCACGTCAAAGATTTAGCCGATCTCTCGGCCCATATCCCCAAAGAGATTCAGCACTTTTTTGAGCACTACAAAGATTTACAGAACAAAAAATGTCAGATCTTGGCTATCGAGGGCGCCGCTTCGGCCAAAGAGATGATTATTAGCTCAAAGGAGAATCATGCGTAATATGCCGTTGATCGGTATTATCTCAATCGCGACTGGTCTCATCTGCTATCTTTTCCCGCACTTTCAGGTTTACATCGTACCGGCCTATTTAGTTATCTTTGGTTTACTTAATCTACGCAAGCGTTAAATTTAAGGAGGGGAGTGGGTTTTTTTGATCGCTTTAAAGCGGCTGCACCGGCCTCGGACTTAGCGATTGCTTTAGATATCGGGACGGAATTTGTTAAAGCCTTAATCTTTAAGGTCGACAGCGATGGCAAGGCCTATGTCCTTGGCGTTGGTCGACAACGCCAGAAGCTCTCTGATATGCAAGGGGGCACGGTTACCGATATCCACGGCGTCATCAAAAACTGCGAAGCAGCGATCGAACGCGCCGCCGAAACTGCTGGTGTCGTGCCGCATCAAGTCATTATTGGTATTGCCGGCGAGTTAGTCAAAGGCACGACGACCGAAATCATCTATCATCGTCCCAAACCCGAGAACAAGATCGATTATGTTGAGCTCAAAGATATTATCTCGCGGGTGCAAAGACGGGCCTTTGACCGGGCGCGTACTCTCTTGGCCTGGGAATCAGGCCAGAGTGAGCTCGATGTCCGGTTAGTCAACGCGGCGATTGTCGATACCCGTATTGACGGCTATCGAGTCACTAATCCGTTGGGCTTTCAGGGTCGCGAGGTTAAAGTTGGTATCTATAACTGTTTTGCTCCCATCGTTCACTTAGGCGCCTTGCAAACGATTGCCGACGAACTAGAATTAGATTTACTTTCCGTCGCCGCCGAGCCCTATGCCGTTGCTCGTTGTCTGGGTCCAGATGATTCGGCCGAATTCTCGGCGATCTTTATCGATATCGGCGGCGGCACTAGTGATATTGCCGTTGTTCGATCCGGTGGTCTCGAG
>CAYGIW010000099.1:0-2149 GCA_964350035.1 uncultured Candidatus Saccharibacteria bacterium | reverse complement strand
GGTCAGCACCAGGCAATTATTACCACGACAGACCTCGAACATCTCGCCCCTGAGCTCCAACGATTAGCTAGCTGTTACCGGGTCGCTGCCGACTCAAAGCTAGAAAAACTGAGCCTGGAAAAATTACCTTCAACTGAGCCCTTAGTCGAGTCTCTATAATGTTTCAAACGATTCAGCCCCGTCAATTTAATCAACAGATCAGATTAGCGGCGATACTCAGCCTCGTCAATAAGGCGATCGAGAGGGGAGTCTGGCCCAAGGCCAAAGCCTGCCACGCCAGCAGCTTGGTCGATAAAACGATTAGACTATTAGTCCACGACCGTCTGACTTTAGTTTTAATTAAGAATAACGAAGATAATTACCTAAAATACTTAAACGATTGGCTCGAGGCGAACTGGTCAGTGAGTCTGGGCTCTCGACCAGAGATAGTTAAACTTCAGTTGCGACTCGGCGCACCTCAGCCATCACAGATTGCAGAATCTAATTAACCTAAGTACCAGCCGACAGGCCGCCAAATAGCGCCCGCGGCAGTTCGTAAACACCGGTCAGGATCGTCACCCCGTCGCTCTCGGGCCAAGTAGTTTGAATCCGTTTAATTGTCGTTGGTGATAAGTAGTTAAAGCTCGGGACGAAGATCTGGAGCGGTCGATTCGGCAATCCGGCCTCGATCTTAACCGGCAGATCGATCCAGTCGTTGATGGCTTGATCGAAAGCCTCTCTGACGGCGTCAATGTCAACCCGACACTCAATCGACCAATGATCGATCAGCTCCTGTCTAATGACTAGATAACGATCGAGCGGTTGATCGCTAGTTTGGGCCAGAGAGAAATTAACGATAAACTTGCCGCTGAAGTTACTATCATAGAGCGGCTCGGGATCGAAGCCAGTTGTCAGCTCTGGAGCGTAATAGGCGGCCAGCGCACTAAACTCATTATCGAGTGACTGGCTGAGTCTAGCGATAGTTGACTGCACCAGAGCCGATTGCAGATTGCCTCCGGCTAGATCTAAAAGAGGGTGAACCTGGCTATCGGTCGTCTCTTGACTAGAAGTGGCGGTAGCCTCGGTAATGTCGTTCAGATTGCCCGTCTGGTCTTCGTGACCACCCTGGCCACCTTGGCCACTAGTGCTACCGATCAAGATCTCTTCATTGGCTTGGCTAGCCAAAAGGGCGGCCAATTCGGGGTCGAGCGGCTCTAGCTCGTAGCCGCCGATCGTCACAACGGTGCTAGATTTAGCGCCATCGGATAACGATTCATTAGGGGATTCATTAGGGATAGTTTCTTCTGGTGCGGCCGGTTCAGTCGCCTCGGTGACGCCCGGCGTTCCTGCCTCGACAGATAACCAGGTATCCGCCAGGGCAGGTCCGCTATCTTGGCTTAGGTGGAGCAGACCGGCCAACCGGTCAGCGCCTACTCTCACCCTCTCTTCGAGACTGGCTAGGTTCTGGCTGGCTGATTGCCCGCGGCCGAGCTCGATTAACCGCCAAGTCGTACCGGCCGGCCAACCAAGCTCTGAATCGAGTTCGCTAAGCATATCGCCATCAAAAGCATCTAACTTCTTAGCATTTTTGATACTCAATAAATACTCGAGGTAATCAGGATCAATCTCAGTCCCCTGGGCGACCAAGGCCAGCCCTCGGCTGACGAGCTGTTCCTCGGTCTGCTGCTTCTCGACGATATTGAGGCCATTCATCCCTAGGCGAGAGCGGACTATCTGACGGTTAACCGATTGGCGTTGCGCTGGCTTAGTCAGGTAGCTGATGAGTTGAGCCTGACTAGGGATGGCATTATCGTTATTGGTCAAAGCCAGTAGGGGAGCGTTCGGAACCAACCCTAATCGGCTGACGGCCCGCTCAAAAGCCTTGATGCCAACTTGCAATGTGGCAGTGTTGAGTTGGTTTAAGTCCCCCTGAATAAAGCCGGTCAAGAGCTCATTTTGGGGGAGGGGGCGAGCGTCGGAAATGTAGTCGGCTAGCCCGGTGTTGGCATCGGCGGTGACCGCGTTGAGCCAGAGGCGTCGACCGGTTTGTTTGAGCTCTAATTTTTCGGCTAAAACTATTGCCCCTAGGCCAATCCAAGCCTGATCTTCGTTAGCAGTCAAGGCGGCGATGGCGGTGGTCGCCTCGCTCTGTCCTCCTTGATTGAGCCAG
>CAYGIW010000098.1:0-2189 GCA_964350035.1 uncultured Candidatus Saccharibacteria bacterium | reverse complement strand
GTCTGCCCGATGGCCGTTTCGAGATCGAACTGGCTGAGTCAACCAAGTTGCAGGCCGGCTATGTAGTGGTAGCCGTAGGCGTCGGCGATCACATGCCCGAGGTCAAAGGCATGGATGATTACTGGGATCGGGGCATCTTTCACTGCCTTACTTGCGATTGGTATGAAAATCGCGACGATATCGCCCTCATTGTGGCCGATGATGACCGCGGCCTCACCACCGCCCGGGCTCTGTATTTAATGAATAAACAACCGCGATTAATTATTGCCCCAGCTAAAGAGGCTAGCTACACGCCGGCCAAAGTTGCCGAGGTCGAGGCGATGGGGGTCGAGGTTTACACCTCGCCGCTGGCCGAACTGATCGGTCAGAACGGCGACCTCGAGTCGATCGTCTTGGCCGATGGCACCAAACTGCCCTGTCAGGTTATCTTTACTAAGCTGGGTCATTTTAACTACGATCAGTTTCTCGAGGCCGGCGGCCTGGCTCCTGAACGCGAGAGCTTTGAGCGCTGCCTCAAGGTTGATTTCAGATCCTTTTTAACTAGCGAACCGCGACTCTATGCGGTCGGCCCCTGCAACGAAGGGCCAGACCAGGCAGTCATCGCTGCCGGTCAAGGCGCGATGGCCGCTAGCTCAATTCATTTAGCGATCTTGGGACGCCATGGAATCTAAGCCGCTTTTTGACCCGGCTCTTCTTGGCCCTAGCGTCGAAGAGGAACAGGTCGAGAGAGAAGTGGCCAGGCGAGAGTATCGGGAATTTCTCGAGACAATCTACAGAGATCCCCATTGTCGAAGAGATGTTTTTGGCCAAGGTCTAGCCCGGGCCTTTATGCGTTATTACCGACTAGTCCCAACTGACTTACAGGACCAAGAACTCAAACAGTTGACATACGACCTTAGACAGATCTACACCGAAGACGATAGTCGGGCGGTTGTTTCGGGTATCTTGACAGAGTTTGCCGCCGCCGAGAGCTGGATATCCGCGTATTATAAGTTTCATAATTCCAGTGTCGAGGAAGATATTAATCACGGCGTCGATCACTGGCTAGATATCAGTGAGGATTCTGGACAGATTAAATTAGTGGCCGTACAGGTTAAGGCAGTTAATTTTTTGAAGCCATACAAACAACCGGCGCTTTATCGGCTCGATAACCGCTCTCTGAAAACACATCCGATTGTTAACTATTGGGATTTGGCAATTAATGTTGATAATCCCGGAGTGGCCGTCGGTAGAGCCGATAGGTTAAATCGAGATATCGAGGATTCAGTTAAAAAATTACTTGATTTTTGTGACTCCTATGGCAACATCTTGCCGTTCGTGATGTTAATTCAGCGACCAAGTCAGATTAAAGACGCACCGGTCTCGGCCTATGGAAAACCGTCGACCCTATATGTTGATAAAGTTTACAGAGAGATGACTGAGTTGCTCGACAATTATGATCAGGCTTGACAATCGAAGAGCTAATTGGTATTATCACTAAGCCAAAAGGAGAACAGGGTATGGGAAAAGATAAGCCCGATTATCTGCCGGACTGGATGAAAAGCGGCGTTCTGCCTGCGCCAATCGGCGTGGACAGGACGGGAGACAGAAGCGTGGTAGTCGATATCGGCTGTGAACAGCTTAAATCGGCAAAAGGCGGCGACCGAGAACTATTAGCTGCCATGAAGACAGCTCACCAACAACGACACGTAGGTCCCCACAATCGAGGCTGTCCGTGTCATGACGACATGGTCCAAGGGGCCGACTGAACCCGAGACCTCGCTGCTAACGCAGCGGGGTCTCTTTTGTAATGCCAAGCCTTGAAAAATACCGGGTAATCAGGTAAATTGACGGCACTGCGTACGACAGCTTCGTACCCTGTACCTTTAAAGGATCAACGGTGGTTAAATGACAGAGCCGTCAAGGGCCTTGCAGTATAGGCTCAGTTGTCTCACTTACCTGAATATATCGCTAGAGGCCAAGCGGCTTACCGAACTGGCGGATTACCTAGCGCTTGCGCCAGGGGCGGCGATAACGGATAGGCTGGCCTTAGCTCAAATGGGCCTAGCTCAATTGCCTCGACACGGGCAACTGATCTTGGCCTCTGACTTCAGGCTCTTTGCCAATCCGCCGTACTGTCCCCCGAGAAGAGACCGTGGCTTCTTCAGGACAGTTAGCCTACTTGGAATCAACTGTAGAGAGTATGAGAT
>CAYGIW010000097.1:0-2207 GCA_964350035.1 uncultured Candidatus Saccharibacteria bacterium | reverse complement strand
ATCGTTATCTGGCTGACAAGATGCGCTATCGAAGGTTTCAGGCCGATCAGCCTCAACTAGACGCGCTGGGTAGTCAGAGTATCGAGGTCAGCAATATTATTATTCAAGAGATTGCCTCGCAGGCGGTCAAGAGCCGAATTAACGAAAAAGGTTTAGCGCTAGCCACCGTCGGCAAGGGTCAAGGCTATTTTTTGGCTCGCGGTCTGATCGAGCCGATTACCTGGGAAAAAACCGCCTCGGATCAGTCGACAAAGTTCTACGATCAAGCTAAACAAGAGCTCAAACTATTACCCGGTAAAACCTGGATCAGTGTTGTTAACCCCGGCACCAAGCTCGATATCGAGTAACCTCCGCCAGGATAGCGAGTTAACTGTCCTCCTCGAACAGCTACTCGGTCAATATTTTATTGGCTATGCTTTGGCCAATCCAATTCAAGTTCGCTTTGGTCGTTATAGTCGGACAAGACTCGGCTCGATTGGCTTAGCCGGTTGGCGCTCGCTGAAGCATCCGCAGGCCCTGGCCTATCCCGGTCGGCGCTTGAACCAGCCAAACCAAGCGGCCAGCCAGATCGTCATTACCGGCTATTATCGTCACCGGTCTATTCCTGATCGTCTAATCTTGGCTACCTTGGCTCACGAATTGGTTCATTATTTTCATGGCTTTCACTCGGCCTTACCACAGCGTTTTCTCGATCCGCATCGCGGCAACATCGTCGATCAAGAGCTATATAAAGTTGGCTTTGGCCAAGAGCTCCGTTTAGCCAAAAGTTGGCAGCGATTACATCTGCGTCAAGCGATGCAACAGATCGATCAAGAGGAACGTTTAATAAAGCCACGAACCAAGCCACGCTCGCGACCGCACGCTCTGACTCGACAGCTTCGCCGAATCTTCCTCGGCTAAGTGAACGCCAAAGTCTAGACAATATCTACTCGATTCGCTATAATCAGTTTAACCGAAGGCGAGGTGATTTTTAATTTTGGCAATTCAACCTAACAACATCTCTGAAACTACCGTCGATGCCTCTCCGAAGCGTCGCGAATCTTTTGAGTCGATCGTTCGACGCTTTTTGCGTGATACGCAACAAAATCGTATCCTAACCGAGATCAAGAAACGAACTCGTGGCGAGCAAAAGATCTCACGCGATCGCCGGCGTCGCAACGCCATCGCCAAAGCAGCGCGCAAGCGAGCCCGACGCGGTTATTAACCAGAAATCAAGGTATTAACGCTCCAAACTTGGGGCGTTAATCGTAAAAGCCAGACAAATACGCCAACCAAAAGGGGACTATGCTCTATTCTAAACTGCAAGCCGATCTCATCGCCGCTATGAAAAGTGGCGATACGGCCAAGCGCGACCTCTTGAGAATGCTTCAGAGTAATCTCAAAAACTTGGTCATCAACCAAAATCTCGAGCTCACCGACGAGGTGGTCATTCGCCAGCTCCGTAAAGAGATTAAATCGCGGCAAGATTCAATCGCCGCCTTTAAAGCGGCTAACCGCGATGAGCTAGCCGCTAACGAAGAGGCGGAGATCGCTTTGATCGAGCCTTATCTGCCGGCCGAGATCGACGATGCCAAGCTCCAAACCCGAATTAACGAGCTGATTAGCGAGCATCAACTAGCTGGAGTCTCGGCCTTAGGTAAATTAATAGGTTTACTTAAGCAAGAGTACGGCGAGAGCGTCAACCCAGCCCGTCTGGCTAGTTTAGCCAAGACCGCCTTGGGCCTGGAGCAGTAAACCAGATGAACGCAAAGCGTCAACGCTTAGAGCTCACTTTTGAGAACCAAACCGAGTTTGCCTACGACCCCAAGCGGGCCGAAACGGCAATCGAAGAGACCTTGGATCAGAATCATTTTACGCGAGCCGTCCAGATCGAGCTGATCTTAGTCGAGTCCGAGGCGATGAAAAAACTCAACCAAGAGTTTCGAGATAAAGATTATGTCGCTGACGTTCTAAGCTTTCCGCATTGGCCTGACCTGGCCACCCTCAAAAGTATCGAGGTTGAACCGCTCTCCTTAGGTTCGATCGTCGTCTGTCCAGATATAGCCAAGACGGCCTGTCTCGAGAACCAGCGCACCCCCGAAGCGGAGATCGATTTTTACGTCGCTCACTCCACGCTCCATTTAATTGGCATTCATCACGAGGGTGATTTATAATAAGATAATTAAATCAAATAGAGGGTTAGCCGATGAGTCAGTCTAAATTAGTTG
>CAYGIW010000096.1:0-2225 GCA_964350035.1 uncultured Candidatus Saccharibacteria bacterium | reverse complement strand
GGGCTGAAACAGGGGACTGAATAGAATCGTTTTTATTAGGCTGATAAGCCGCTAAGGTTGGCCAATCATATCGTAAGTTATCTACTAGACAGCTAACGAGTTCGAAGCGGTCAAAGAGAGTTGGACTGAGCCGACTGAGCCAGCGTTGCCGAGACTGCGTCAGACAGCGACAGAGGGGATCGGGAAACTGTCCGCAAGGACAAAGATTAGTAGTGGCGACGAGTTGCCAAGGCGATCCCAGGCGATCGATTCGGTCAAAGAGTAGCTTGAGACGGCTAAGGAAACCAGTGGATCGATCTAATAATTCGGGGACTAAGATCAAGGTCGGTAAGGCTATCGGCCAACTGTCGAGCCTACGCCAATCGTTAAAGTTCTCAAGTCGCACGACAGCGATGCGGCGGTCGCCAACCTGTCGACTCTGCCATAGTCCGGCCTGTCCTAACTCAGCTTGGGTTAGGCACCTATATTGTAAAAAGTCCTCGACTAAACGCGACTTACCAATACCAGTTCGACCGGCGATTAAACTCGAGGCACCGGATAATAACAAGAGCGGTAAATAGTTTGTCAGGTTGTCTAAAATTTCTGGCGCTGAGGTAGAGGGGTTATTGGTTGCCTTGGCTTGATTAGAGAGTTTTTTGGCGAGCTGAGACTTATCCATAGCCAACGGCTCGCTGTCGAGTGGCGTTAGCGTAGCTATCGAGAGCAAAGCAGTAGGTGCGAGATCGGAATCGAGATGATCGATTACTAGCGTTTGGTAGCTATTGCAGTGCGGTCTAAGGTGGGCCGAAAGCAATGTTTGTTTTGCGGTCAGCTTTGCCGACTGCTTAGACGACTGCAAACCATGATCATCAAACCAATCAACAGGTTGGATCTGACCATCGCTCTCGATTAAACCGACAACATAACGAAGCCGTGGCCAATTACGGCCAAGGGTTAAGAGAAGATATAGCAGTGGCCAAATCAAGACCTCTAGCCTGTCAGGGAGTTGATCGAGCTCGATTGTCAGACGATAGTTAAGATTGGGGAGTTTTAAGAGCCGGCGCCAGCGATTAAGCTCTCGCCGTAACCGGGTGACACTACCGGCCGGACCGTAGATTTCGAGAATCGGTAAGCTCCGCCCTAGCTGACCAGAGAGGTTAATTATTTTGAGCTGGCCGTTGATTCGAACTAGGGTCATCAGTTGATGAGGGATCATGCTTTAGTTATAACGAATGAAAGATTAAATAAATCTAAAAGTATTTATATCTTAGAGTCCACTCGAACCGTCAGCAGCCGATCAATACTAGCCAAAATTGATATTGCTCAGGTTTAACTCTTTACAGTCAGGTGTCAATTTGTTAATCTGCAGTTGTCGCGGGTGTAGTTCACTGGTAGAACGTCTCCTTGCCATGGAGAAGGCAGTGGGTTCGATTCCCATCACCCGCTCCAGCTTTGGCGCTGCGACGAGGGCGTGGTAGCCAAGCGGTAAGGCAGAGGTCTGCAAAACCTCCATACGCGGGTTCGATTCCCGCCCACGCCTCCACAAAGATGTTAAAAACCATTCTCACTATCTCTCTTGATCTCTTAGCTCTCGGCTTAATCTTAGCCGTCTTAGTTCAACAGCGCGGCACGGGCCTCGGTCGCTCTTTTGGTGGCTCAAACGCCGTTTACCGAGTTCGCCGTGGCGCCGAACGCTTTATCTTTAATGCTACGATCGTTTTAGCGATCTGTTTCGTTGGTGTCACCATCGCTCTTTATTTAATTTAACCAAGTTAGGCTCATCTTATGAAGTTTATTCAAAGGCTCAACCAGCTCGGCACTTCGCTTAAGGCTTTGCCACAGGCTCTGAACCGCCGCGATAAGCAGATGGTCACCTTGGCGAGCTTGATCCTGATAGTTGGACTGATTCTTGGTTGGCGAGAGTACCTAGGCCGAACCGAGATTAAACCTGTCGAAGGTGGCGTTTATCTCGAGGGTCTAGTTAATCCTACAGCTATTGAGCTCGATCAGCTCACCACCAAACTGACGCGTATCGGCTTGACTTATGTCGATGCTAATCTCGAGATCAAGGGTGGGATCGCCGAGAATTTCACTGTCAGTAGCGATGCCAAAACTTATACCTTCAATCTCAAGAGCGGCTACTTAGCTCAAGATGTAATCGATCTCTATCAAGGACTTGATAGCTTTCAGGGCATTATCATGACTGCCCCAAGTGATAATCAGGTCGTTTTCGCCCTCAAACAACC
>CAYGIW010000095.1:0-2225 GCA_964350035.1 uncultured Candidatus Saccharibacteria bacterium | reverse complement strand
CTAGCACTTGGATCTCTTTTACCCTTGCCTCTCTGAGCCGCTCGACCAGACGGCTAACGGTTGAGCCAGTGGTCAAGACATCGTCAATAATCACCACCGAGCGACCAACTAACCAATCAGGGATTGGTTGCCGCCAAGCAAAGACCTGGGCGAGGTTATGGCGCTCACTAGCCGAGAGCGCCGCCTGACGGGGACTGGGTAGGCGAATAAAGAGATGGTCAAGAGTGGGAAAGGGCGAGGCCCGTGCCAATAGCTTGGCCTGATTATAGCCACGCTCGAGCCGACGGTCGGCCGTCATCGGCACCGGCAAGCAGTAATCAGTCGGGTTCAGTAGAGGCGTATCGGCCAAGAGAGCAGCACCCAGGACAGAGCCTAGCCACGGCTGATCGAGATATTTAAGTCGGACGATTAACTCTTTAATCAGACCGGTGAAGTAACCAAAACGGGCGACAACGGTAATACTGGGGTCACTGGCTAATGGTTGTCGGACGACTGCGAGCCGATTGAGACAGTCCCAACAGACCGTCTCGACCAAACGTTGACAGTGCGAACAGCTCAGGGGTAAAAAGTAATCGACTAGGGCCATAGCCCTATAATAATCAAGTCAAGATTAAATAATTCTTAACGAACGGTGATGTCCCAATAGACGCCCTGATCCGGCAAGGTGGCATAGCCATCTTGGACTAAGCCAAAATACTCTCGGTAAGTGCCGGCAGCCTTGTCGCCCGGGACGGTCAGCCAAAAGGTAAAGCTACCCTCGGCACCTGGTGCAAGCGTCGATTCAACCATCTGAATGCGGTTCTCTTTAACAAAGCCCGAGGCATTGCCGCCCGGTACATCTTCGCGGATCCAGGCCAAGGCTCGATCGTTTGGTCGCACCGTGGCTAAGCGCATCGGCTTAGCGCCATCGCGTTGCCAGGCGGTGGTGCCCTCGTTACGAAACTTAACGGTGAACTGAGCTGATTGACCACGGCTCAGGGTGGGATTAGCCGATTGCGAGGCCCAACTGGCTCGTTGAGCGCCGACCTCTAACTCAAAATAAATACCGTAGTCGGCGCTCATCGGCCCGATGCCATCGTGAACCGGTCGGAAATACTCACGCCTCAACCCAGCCGACATATCGGCCGGAACGGTATAGTAGAACCTAAAGGTGCCTTCGGCACCTGGTGCTACCGTGGACTCGACCAGTTGAATCCGATTCTCGGAGATCCACCCCGACGGATTATTATTCTGACGATCTTCACGAATGAACTCTGGGGTGCGATCCTGTTTACGATCAGTGGCTAAGCGAACCGGATAGCGCGCATCGCGACGCCAAGTCGTTTGACCGCTATTGCGCAGCTTAAGTTCAAGCAAGACAGTCTGACCTGGCTCGACGCGTTGACGGCCAAAGTTCTGACTCGAGGTAGCGTATTCGTGCGGCTTAACCGCCACATCCCAGAACAAACCGGATTGATCCTCGATAATCTTGTTCTCGGTGTCGGTCGAGGTCAGACTAAAGCCTTCGCGATAGGTACCAGCCTTGAGCCCGACTGGAGCGGTGTAATAAAAAGCAAAAGTTCCCAACTTACCTGGAGCCGTGCTTTGATCCAAAAGAGCCACCTGAGAGTCGGTGCTCCACTGCGTATCCTGTCCGTCTCCGGTCTGGTTTTCGCGAGCCAGAGGCGAGACCCGGCCAGCCGGACCGGCGGTGGTCAACTTAATGAACTGAGGCGTCCAGGTTAGATTACCGGTATTTAAATATTTCGCTTCAAAGCGATAGCTATCGCCGGGCGCCAGGGTTGGATAGGCATTTTGGGTCGAGAACAGGCTGGCATACTTAATGAAATAGCCGAAGAAGTAGTTATAAAACGAGCGGTTACCGGAAACATGAGGCGTGTAGCGATAGAGGCTGGCAGTGGCCCGATTATTAATCGTCACTGCGATCCCGTCAAAAGTCATGGTGTCGCCAACTCGATAGCCGGTCGAAGCCTTGAACAGCTTACCGGTCGGACAGGCGCCACCCGCCTGGCTACAGTCATAGTTAAAGCGCAGCTGAAAGGCCAAACCATCGACTTGCTTAATAAAGCCAGCATAACGGCTATCGCAGCCGCCCGAATCGGGACAGCCATAGCCGGCCGCTTTGCGCAGCCTGCCATCTGGGTCGGTCTCGGAGTTATAGCTAGAGAGGCCGATTAAAGACTGCTCTTTTTGCAGGGTGGCTAAGATGACCTGTGGATTAAGAT
>CAYGIW010000094.1:0-2269 GCA_964350035.1 uncultured Candidatus Saccharibacteria bacterium | reverse complement strand
ACCAAAGGGAGCGCCAGAGGGCGGAAGCCCTATGGGGAGCGAAGCGACGTTCGAATCCAGGTCCCGGAGCCAATTTAATAGTCATCTGCCCTTATTCCTGCTATAATTAAAACTCAGCCTATTATTTAGGGAGTTACCATGAAGCAATTTCACCGATCTACAGACAAAGCTATCCTTGGTGGCGTGGCCGCAGGTATCGCGGATTATTTTACCGTTGATCCAATCCTCGTTCGCTTAGTTCTCGTTATCTTGTTATTAATCCAGGATTTTGCGATGCCAGTCATCTTGGTTTATCTCATCGCTTGGATTATGGTCCCAGCTAACGATCCAGCTCGGGACAAGGCTAACACCGATCATCTCGGTGAAAAGATCGAAAAGATCGTCACCGAAACCGTCAGCGAGGGCCTGGATCGAGCCGAAGATTTGGCCGAACAGGTGGTCAATCAAGCCAATAGCCTCAAACAACGGCAACAGCCAGGCAAATTTATGAACTTTATCGGCAGTATTTTAATCCTTATTGGTGTCCTCACTCTCTTGCGGACTCTGACCTCGACTTGGTTCAACGATGTTAATTTTTGGCCATTTATCCTAATTGGTCTTGGTGTTTGGGCCTTAGTTAAGCATCGTCAGGACCGTTCATGAACGGTCGACACAGTTTCTTACCCTTCTTTGCTATTGCTTTTGGCAGCTTGTGGCTGATCGATCAGCTAGGGTATAGCGATGTTTTCCAGGGTCCATATCTCTTAATGAACTATTATTTTGGCGCCTTTCTGATTGTGCTCGGCTTGCGATTGCTGGCCGGTCACAGCTCATCTTTAATTCGCCATGGCCTCAATCTCTGCCTAGCGCTGCTTCTCGCCTTTCTCTTAATAGTGATGTGGCGTTGGCCTAGCCAGATGCATCGCACCTGGGGTTACTGGCGCTCTGATTGCGTGGTCAAGCTTGGTCAGCCAGACGAAATGCAACGCTTCAAAGATAGTTATCCCGAGCTTCATCAACGGATGTACGGCGTCTACTGTCCGACCGACCAAGTTGAATAACTTTTACAGCCGTTAATACCATCAATACAAGCGACCGCCTCAGAGCGGTCGTTTTGGTAATATTTGTCGATAAATTTGACATGATAAAAGCTACAGGTTAAACTAATACTAAACAGATACCAGTAAGGTGAGTAGTGCGATGAAAATTACTAAACAAGAGGATTATGCCATTCTTTTTCTGGCCGTTTTGGCCAGTCGGCCTCGAGATCATTGGTCACTCACCAAGATTAGCGATGATTTCAATCTACCCTATGCCTTTCTCAAGAAGATTGCCCTCGAGCTGAAGCTGGCCGGTTTAGTCCAGAGTAAAGAGGGTGCCGGCGGTGGCTACAAGATTGCTATTCCAGCTAACGAGGTGACGCTACTCGAGATTATCGAGGCCTTTCAGGGTCGAGTGGCTCTGGTTGATTGCGCCGATGACCGCTATTGCCCGGCCGAATCGGTTTGTTTAGCTAGTCAAACTCTCAAACAGGTTAACCGCCAGTTGCGTCAGCTCTTAAGTGGTGTTAAGTTAAGCGATATGTTACCGGCCTAAAGAGGATAAAATGTCAGATACTGAGCAAAAAACTACTAATCCTAATCAATCCGGACCGTGGCGCGATGTTTACCTCGATCACGCGGCAACCACCTATCTCGATCCTCGGGTCAGAGCGGTGATGGAGCCATACTTTGAGCAACGCTTCGGCAATCCGAGTTCGCTTTACCGACATGGACGGGTTGCCAAACAGGCGCTGGATCAATCTCGAGCCACTTTAGCTCGACTGATTGGCGCTGAGAGCTCGGAGATACTTTTTACCGGTTCTGGCACCGAAAGTGACAATTTGGCCATTCTAGGCGTCTGGCGGGCCTGGCAGGAGCAGCAGAGTTGGCAGGCCAAGGTATCGGCTACTAAGTCAGGTGAGCCGGTTGTGCCGTCTGAACTACCGCATTTTATTACTTCAGCTATCGAACACCACGCCGTCTTGCATGTTTTTCACTATCTCGAGAAACAGGGCTGCCCAGTCACCTATCTACCGGTTAATGCCGAGGGTATTGTCGAACTGAATTCGGTTTCGGCAGCCTTGCGTCCTAATACGCTCTTGGTTTCGATCATGTTGGCCAATAACGAGATCGGTACATTGCAGCCAGTAGCCGAGATCTCGGCTCTATTAAAGCAATACACTAGCCAACAGGGTCTGAAACAACGTATTTATCTCCATACCGATGCCTGTCAGGCGGCCGGGGCACTG
>CAYGIW010000093.1:0-2270 GCA_964350035.1 uncultured Candidatus Saccharibacteria bacterium | reverse complement strand
CTACCGAGGCTAAAATAATTAAGCCAAAGAATGTCAGACTGGCCAGCCAGATTAGGGTCTTGGCATACGGGTGCGAGCTCATAAAACTCATCAGTCGAACCCAGAGATTCTGATCATTGAGTCTAATGATTTGACTCGGCAAAAAGCTGAGGCCACCTTGGCGGAGGCGTTGCCCATTAACTAAGACCTGGATCGGATAATAACCAGGATCGACCGAGGCGACGTTAACCAGCCAGCGATTATTCTGATTACTTGGCTCAGAGACGATCAGCTCTGATTGCGAATTCTGGGCAGTGGCAGTAATGAGACTGGTGAGCTCGGGACGGTATTGATTGATCGCCTGACCAGTTGCATTTTTAAGCTCGATCTCAACCTGATAGGCATTGTAACCAGTCGCTAGCATCCCTTGTCCGTAGACGGTCACCTTGGATTGGTTGGGATCAACAGCCATCGGCGAAGCCAAAGGAGTCGGCTCTGGTGCTTTGGCTTCCGAGAGAATAAGTTTAGTGCGAGTTGCTGGTGGCAAGGCTACGGTTGACTGACAATCGACGCCACTCAGTCGCTGCGGCGTCTCAGTAAAGTTCAACTCGTGACCGCAGAAGTTGAGTTTGGCCTCTCCTTCGGCCTTCCAATAAAATAAGTTATTGCCGAATTTATAGGTCATCAGATCGGCACCGCTCTTAATGGTGCTGAGTGAGTCTATCAAGGCAACGCCGTGATCGAGGCCGCCCTGGCGATCGACCACAATCGAATCAAAGGTAATCGGATAATCGATCTTTTTGTCGCCGTTCCAGCTAACCTTGGCGGTATCGCGCTCGAAATTAAACTGCTTGTAGCTCCAGCCCGAGGCAAGTGTGCCTAAGTCGGCCTGCCACATCTCGCCTTTTTTATCGACAAAACGAAACTTCCAAACGTTGTTGGCGTTATCGCCATAGAACCAGGCGCTTATCGCTTCGGGTTGACCTAGGGGAATATTCTTGCCGATCAGAATATAGGCCGGGTTAGCCTGAAAGTTGTAGTTCAACTCGATCGCTCCCTGATCGAGTCCGGGCTTTAGAACGATATCACCCTGACTTTTTTGCCGTTCAGCCACCGACCAGCCTGATAAACTATTCATTTTATCAACAGTCTGATGCGCGACCGGAAAGAGCCGTTCCCCAGTCGGCAGGCCAGCCAGGTCATTGACGGTCGTCTTCACCTGTCGATAAAGCGGAAACTCACTTAAATCAGTATCAAGCAGACCAAAGGGATGATCGCTAAACTTATTGCTTAAGTTATAGATAAAGAACTTTTCGATCTGAGGAATTGAGCGCGCGATGATCATATTGCGGGCCAGCCAGTTGGCTTGATTCTGTCGACCGACCTCCTCGATATAGCCTATTTCGGTCACCCAGATCTTTTTATCGCCACCATATTTATTGATGGCGGCCAAAGGTCGGCTGAGTTCGGCGGTCAGGTCGCCGCCGCCGAAATTAACTCGCTCTGGAAACTGCCGGTGATAGTGATGAAGACCGATGGCATCGAAGTAGTTCCAGCCGTCGGCGGCGGCGACGCCATCCCAAAAGTTGGCGGCTTCGGGTCTCGAAGTCAGACCGCTGAGTACCACTTTGGCCCCAGGATTTGCCGCCTTGATCAAAACATACGCCTCTTTGAGATAGGGTACATACTCGGCTGGAGTCAGATGATTATCGATCTCATTCATAATCTCCCAGGCGGCGACATCGTCCTTATAGTGATTAACTAGGGTCGAAACATAGTTTTGCCACTCTTGATGCGACTTATCTTTGCCTATAAAAGAGAGGAGCCCCAGTGTTTTGAGGCCACGGGCCTTGGCAGCTTGTTGGGCTGCATCGTAATTAGCGAAATTGATACTTTCTTCATAATAAAATTGATGGCGGATCCAACCAAAACCAGCCTCGGCAACTTTGGCTGTGGCGAGTGATTTTTCTTCAATGGTTGGCAAGGCCGGAATTGCGGCATGGACGCCAAAAAACTCTGACCGCAAGCTAATTTGATCGGCTTTAATTCGGGCTTGTAGCAAGAGCAATATAACAAGCAACGCTAAAGCTAGGCCGAGACCAATCGACCAATACAGGCGTAGCCGAGTAGCTTTGAGTCGTGTCATAAGGGTTTGATTTTAGTTTAACACGGAGCCTGCCTTGCCGACAGCCAGGATATTTGTTAAGTTGCCAATATGCTTAAGTTTCGCTTATGTCTATTTCTATGGTTACTAATCGCAGCGTTGTCGATAATGTTGTCGATCCCGACTT
>CAYGIW010000092.1:0-2280 GCA_964350035.1 uncultured Candidatus Saccharibacteria bacterium | reverse complement strand
GTGGTCTGACCGCCGGGCAATGGCCCTTCGAACAGACCAGTTTTCAGGCCATAGCGACCAGCATAGCGTCCGGCTGATAAACCAGCCGCACCGCCGCCAATAATCGCTAATTGATAAGAGTTTTGTGGCTCTGCTTGCATACTAATAGCTTACCATTGCCACCTAGCTGTTGACAGCCAGAATGGAGAGTTTCAGAATAGAACTATAGTTTGATTTTTCGAAGGAGGACATGAGCGCTCGACAGTCACTCATCTATCTTGGGTTATTTGTTTTAGTTATCGTTATCGGCGCCACCTTGCGTTTCGGCGTTTCCGCCGACGAACCGACCGCTACTACTCGCTTTAGCGATGTGCCGCAGCTCGCCTATCTGCCAACTTTAGATCAAGTCCAAGTTCTGCCCAGTCTAACCGACAACCAAGCCCTCTTTGCAACCAACTTCGATGCCTACCGCTTACGCCAAATTTTAGCGACTAACGCTCAAGGCCCGGTTAGCGACCAGATCTATCCTTTTGTCTTTTCAACCGAGGCTTTGGCCAAGCTCGATCAACTGACCGCTCGCCAAGAGCCGGAAAAGCTGGCCGAGACCGCCCCTAACAACACGATTATCGGCTCATTACCGATGAAGATCATCGGCGGCGGTTTACCTGCCGAGGTGACCTTGTCTGGTTTGTATCAGCGCTTACGACCGACTGGCGATGCCAATCAGTACCTTATTAAGGGGCGACTGGCCAAGATTCAAGATGCTCCCACTGCCTCGTCAGGGAGCTATTACCGTCCGGCCACCGCTGTCTTTTTGGTAGAGGATTTTGACCTCAACTATCCGCTCGGCGAGCCCTCTGCCTCTGGCCCACTGCCAATTATCAGCGATGATTCAGATCTGGGTGGCTCACTGGCTAATACTCGCGAACTTGGTAACGCTTTAGCTGGAGTGCTCCATCGAGATAGCCACTCGCCTTCTGGATTAACTATCAAGCTTATCGGTACCTCGGCAATGCCGGCCATCGTGGTCGAAAATGGCTTACCGGCCGAAGTCCGCTCAACCTTGGCCGATCGCTATCAAGGCCTCATTAATACGCCATATTGGTACGATCTTCGTTCGCGTGTGGTGATCTCTGGAACAGAGTATGCGGTGGTCGTGCCCAAGAGCCCAACCAGAGCTGCCGATAAACGCTATGCGGTCCGCACCGCAGCTGTCTGGCAACAGATGAGCCCTAAGTTAGCCAGCTCGACGACACGCTACCGCTTTGTCGATAATCAAACCGGACTAGTTATCGCTGCCGAGGCTGATGATAAAACCCAACTTACTAACCCTCTTTCGGAGAATTTCGACCCCAATGCCTGCCAGGCCACCGGCCTCCAGTCGAACCCCGAGATTACTTTACAATCGTTTTGTCAGTATCGGTTTAATCTAGTCTTAAGGCAGACTGACCAAGTTTACTATGTTGACAAGATTCAGCGCGTCGACAGCGTCCCCGATTTCTTAGGTGCAACCAATCCCAAAACTAGCCAATATCGCAGTCAGTTCGAGACCGTCACCGCCGACTTTACCCGCTTTCCTTGTGGTCGTATCTGTAACCAAACTAATCAGTTCGAGCCGGCTGTCTCTGCCGGTGCCCCAGGTACGCCCCGTGTCTTTTATCGTCAAAAGGCCACTACTTCTGACTGGCCCGAGAGTGAGCAAAATCTGGCCGAATATCAAGATGATTTTAATAACACCTACACACGTCAAGGCTCGACCCAGGTTCTCAGCTACTGTCTCCAGTCTGCCATCGTTCAATCGCTAAACCATTCGGCTATTGATCCAGCCAAGCAGGCGACTTTGACTATCCGCACGATGATTGATCGACCGACCAAAGGTGTCAATGACGAGAAGTTCTCACAGTACTACCGTCAGACCATTACCGATTTTAGCCTAGCCGGCGATCGTTCGCTCGTGACTAACTGTCAAACGATGCGCCCAGAAATCGAATACGATATCCCGTATCAGTCAACAGGCGAAGACGATACACAGATAACGCCATCGCCGCTTTATAGTCCAATCCCGACCACAACGCCAACCGCAACGCCTACTCCTACCCAAAAGCCTACTCCTTCGCCAACTGCCTCGAGTACCCCAATTGTGACTGCCAAGCCTAGCCCGTCTCCGACCGCTACTCCGACCTCGCCAGTTACCTGTCACGGTCTACGTTGCGGCACCTCTCCGACGCCATCGGCGAGTTCGAAACCAGTTCCGGTTGTCTCGAGCTTGCCAGCTCCGACCACTCCGAGCCCAACGATTAG
>CAYGIW010000091.1:1377-2345 GCA_964350035.1 uncultured Candidatus Saccharibacteria bacterium | reverse complement strand
GATCTTTCCCTTTCGACATAGTCTCACTACTAAACGGGCCTGCTTAAACTGTCAGCTCACCCGTCAACCCGAAGTCTGCATCGGTCAATTGCCATTGGCTAGCTATCGACAGAACCTCCGTGGCTTGGAGCTTTTTCTTAAAGGTCAGAAAAAACGCCTGATTAAAGAGCTAAAAAATCAGATGGAAGCCCGAGCTCAGGCCGAGGAGTTCGAGGCAGCCGGTCAGATTCGTAATCAGCTCTTTGCTCTATCACATCTCAACGATATGGCCTTGCTGAGTAAAAAGATTAATTTTTCGGGTAGTCTCGAAAATGAACAGGGCTTAGTACCTGAACGCATCGAGGCTTACGACATCGCCAACCTGAATGGACAGTATGCCGTCGGCAGTCTTGTCAGCTTTCTGAATGGCGAGATCAACAAATCCGGTTATCGCCGCTTTAAGATTAAAACTGTGACACAGGCTAACGATGTAGCGATGCTGGTCGAAGTCTTAACTCGCCGACTCAATCATTCGGAATGGCCTCTGCCTAATCTGATCATGCTCGACGGTGGACAGGGACAGTTTAACGCTATCAAGCGTCTTTTAAACGAGAAGAAGCTCCAGATTGACCTGATCGCCTTTGCCAAGGGTCGCGATCGACGGGGTGAAACGGTGATAGGGACTGACCCTAAAGTCAAATATAAGCTAGAATTACTATGGGCACTCCGCGATGAGGCGCATCGCTTTGCCAATACTTACTATCAAAAGCTCCACCGACGACAGTTTCAGGGCCGCAAGGAGGCATAGGTGTCGATTAAATCATCTTACTTGGCGTTAGTCCTGAGTCTCTGCTTAGGTTTAGGGTTTATCGCAGTCAATGCCAAATTAGCCAAGAGCGACTCAGTTACCACCGACGAAATCGCCCACTTAGCGGCTAGCCTCAGCTATGTCCAAAAACAGGACAATCGGCTGAATCCCGAGCATCCAC
>CAYGIW010000091.1:0-1367 GCA_964350035.1 uncultured Candidatus Saccharibacteria bacterium | reverse complement strand
TATAGCTACGTCCGCTACGGCGATATGCGCCTCAATCCCGAGCATCCTCCGCTCTTAAAGATATTTGCAGGCCTGGCCGGACAGGGACTCGAACCAAAGGTGAATTATCAATCCGCCGCCTGGACAGAGCTGGTTAATGGACAGTGGGATATCGGCGGTGACATCTTATTCGCCAACGGTAACGATTCCCAAAGACTATTAACGGCGATGCGCTGGCCAACAATTATCCTAGGCTTCGCCTTGGCAGTCCTGGGATTTTGCTATTTCTGGAGCCGAAAACAACCATGGGCCGCTGTTTTGTTTACCCTGCTCACCCTCTCATCTCCCTCGATAATCGCTCATAGCCACTTAATCACCTTCGATATCGGGGCAGCATTTTGGCTGTTGGCTACACTGATAACCTTCAATATCGCCGGTCAGCAGAGCCAAAAATCAGGGCCACACGCCCGCTGGTTGATCTTGGCCTCGCTGACGCTCGGCCTGGCGCTGACGAGTAAATTTTCTTTGGTCTATTTATTACCGATTACGCTACTGGTTTGGTTCTGGCAATGGCGTCGTACGCTATCTTGGCGCTGGCTGATCGGTTATTATCTGTTAGCCTTTATCACCATAATGATCGTTTATAGCTATGTGTCCTGGCACTATCCTTTTGAGCGCTTTTTAAGCGACTGGCAAGCGATTACTAGTGGTTTTTATAGCGCCGACTCAATTCAAGAGGGGCTGATCCAGTGGCTACAAAAACTTGATGAGGGCGCCATATTTAATACATCGACCAAACCGTTCTTCGCCTATCTGTTGGGATTAGCCATGACCTTGACCAGAATTGCTGGCGGTCATACCGGCTATTTCTTAGGCAATCTCAACCATAGCGGTAGCCCTCTCTATTTTCCAATACTCCTAATTACTAAAGAGAGTCTCTCGACTCTGGCGTTGATTGCCATCGGCTCGATTCTGACATTCAAACAGTGGCAGAAGCTCTCTACGCTAACCCAGAGCGTCTCCCTAACAATTGCGGCCTATTGGCTGCTGGCTCTGATCTCGCCACTCAACATTGGCTATCGCCACATCTTACCGACTCTTCCATTAATCTATCTGGTAATTACCGAGGCACTCTGTCTCTGGCAAGCTCGTGGCCTCCATCGTCTGCGACCGCTGAAATTAACTCTGACTATCGGACTAGCCGTCATCAGCTTCGGTGTGGCCGTAGCCAACTATCCATATTATCTCCCGTTCTACAACAGCTTAGTCGGAGGGCGAGATGAGGGTTACAAGGTGGCCAGTGACTCAAACTATGACTGGGGGCAGGATATTGCCCGACTTGGTCACTATCTGCGAGAGCAAAATATCGAACAGCTCACCTGGATCAA
>CAYGIW010000090.1:768-2351 GCA_964350035.1 uncultured Candidatus Saccharibacteria bacterium | reverse complement strand
TATTAATCGTTTCTACCATATGGACTGGAATACGAATCGTGCGCGCCTGATCGGCGATGGCGCGGGTGATGGCCTGACGAATCCACCAGGTGGCGTAGGTTGAGAATTTAAAGCCTTTTTGATAATCAAACTTTTCGACGGCTCGCAATAAACCCAGGCTGCCCTCTTGAATTAAATCTAGCAGGGTCAAGCCGCGGCCAATATATTTCTTGGCGATACTGACGACTAGGCGCAGATTGGCCTCGGTCATCTTTTTCTTGGCCGAGATATCGCCCTGCTCGATTCGCTTGGCTAGACGGACCTCTTCCTCGGCATTAAGAAGAGGAATACGGCCGATCTCGCGCAAGTACATTCGCACTGAGTCATCAGAGATATCGGTAGCTTCCATAATTTTACGGGCCATATCGGCCGGAGGAGCGTTAAGATCGAGCAGTTTTTTCGGTTCGCGAACATCGATACCGTGAACGGCAAAGGTGTCAAATAGGGCATCGAGAATAGGGATATCGGTTTCTACCTCGGGCCAAACCTGTAAGATCTCTTGATAAGTGACAAAACCGTGAGTTTTGCCTTTGACGATGAGGCTTTTGAGGCCGACCGTAAATTCCATGGTGTCGGCGGCAGCGACATAGCGGACTTTTTTAGGCATATAGACTCCAGATTCAATGAGAACAAGGCCGCTAGACTAGTCGGCTTTGAGTAAATTTTGAAATTCAGCTAACAAACTTTTAACGGCTGCAATATCGCCTTGAGCTTCGGCCTGTTGGATCTTGGTAGCGTACTCGGCCTGTCTTTGCTCTTGTCGCTTAGCCCGGTAACGGGTAACTAAGAGGACAAACTCTGCCTTGGCCTCGGCCTCGGAGAGTGCGGGATAGCGCAATTTAAGTCGAAAGATTAAATCAGCTTTAACGCCATTATAGCTTTGATTGAGGGTTTTGAAAAGGTCGGGCTCGAGTTGCTGCAGGCTAGGATTGAGCTCGAGAAAGCCAAGGATCGTCTCTTCGACCGAGAGCTTGTGACTCGAGAGGGCGGCACGGTTTTGTGTGGAGCCGGCGGATCTCGCTGAGCCAGACTGGGCTGAACCGGGTTGGCTTGAACCGGGCTGATCAGAACTAGGCTGACTCGAGTGGGCGGCTGAGCCATAGACTGAACTCGCCTGCGGTCGCTCTAACTCTTGACGGAGGACGGCCTCGGCAATCTCGAGTCGACTGGCCAGACGATCCAAATAGTGAGCTCGCTCAATCATATTGGGAATCTGTCGCAAGCGTGGCAAGAGAGTTTTAGCCACCAGTTTTTTCTCGTCTGCCGTCAGATGCCGGGCCACGCCATTGACTATATATGGGGCTAAGGCTTGGTCAATCTCCCACTCTAGAGCTGGCTGAGGCGACTTGGCTAACTTTGCCCAGAGCTGAGGATCGGCCTCGACAACCTCGCCAATATCTTTGTAAGGGGCGGGTAGGGGAATGACCGCCGGCGAGAGATCGAGCTCGATTGCCAAACCGATCGCCTTTTGCGTTGCCTTGGTCCCGGCCCCATCGGCATCGAAAGCAAAGATCAGCTTGGCATCGTAACGCGCCAAAACTCGC
>CAYGIW010000090.1:0-758 GCA_964350035.1 uncultured Candidatus Saccharibacteria bacterium | reverse complement strand
GATGATCGGTAGTGAGGGCGGTTCCAGAAGCGGCCACCACATGCTCGACGCCAGCCTGATGCGACAAGATAACATCCATCTGGCCTTCGGTAATAATGACCGATTGTTCGGCTTTGATCGCTTTGCGGGCTTGGGCTAAGCCAAATAAAGTGCGGCTTTTATGGAAGAGGTGAGTCTCGCCAGTGTTGAGATATTTCGGTTCGCCCTCGCCAAGGATTCGGCCGGTAAAGGCAATCGGTTGATCAAGAGTGTCGGTGATCGGAAACATGATCCTGTTAAAGAATCTTTCCGGGCGGCCAGCCTGAGTCAACTCGGTCGTAGTAAAGCCACGATCGGTGAAGAATTTGGTTAAGTTGGCCCGCGGCGGCGCGTAGCCGATTTGCCACTTGGCTATGGTGTCTGGCGTGACTCGCCGTTTAGCCAGATAGTCACGGGCGGCCGCCGCCGCGGGATGAGAGATTAAAATCTTATGAAATAAACTTACCGCTAACTTATTAATCTGGTAACTTTTGACTTTGGGCGAGACTGCCTCGGTTTCAGCAATTGCACCTGGTGTCCCTGTCTGAGAACTGTTACGGCGTTTTGGCTCTTCAAAAGGCAGTCCGGCGCGTTCGGCCAAAAGCCTCAGTGCATCTAAGAACTCGAGCTGCTCGATCTCTTGGATAAAAGTCACTACATCGCCCACCTGACCGCAGCCAAAACACTTAAAGATCTGACGCTCGGGATTGACCATAAACGAGCCACTCTTTTCATGATGA
>CAYGIW010000089.1:0-2379 GCA_964350035.1 uncultured Candidatus Saccharibacteria bacterium | reverse complement strand
GAGCTCCGTGAAAGCGGTTATATGAAAATCGTTTCTTTAGCTGAGGAGGTACTCTAATGCTTAAGCGCGGCCAAACAGTCAAAGTTATCAGTGGTGGCGCCAAGGGTAAGGTCGGCACAATCGTCCGTGTCTTGCCTCAAGCCTCGCTTGTCGTAGTCGAGGGAGTCAATCAAGTTAAGCGTCACCTCAAGCGATCGATGCAAAATCCTCAAGGCGGGATCATCGAGAAAAATCTGCCCATTCACATCTCTAACGTCAAGTTAGTCGATCAAGGTAAGGAATAACCATGTCGCGACTATTAACTCAGTATCAATCAACGATTGCTCCGGCTTTGCAAAAGAGCTTAGCTTTGATGAATCCTCATCAGACACCACGTATCGTCAAGGTCGTGATCAATGTCGGTATCGGGGACGCAAAAGATAACCAAAAGGGTCTTGAAGAGACCATCACGAGCTTAACTCGTTTAACTGGTCAGAAACCAGTCATTACTAAAGCTAGCAAATCGATCGCTGGCTTCAAGATTCGCGCCGGCCAGCCAATCGGTGCCCGTGTTACCTTGCGCGGTGATCGAATGTACGATTTTATCGATCGGTTGATCAATATCGCCCTGCCTCGCTTACGCGACTTTCGTGGGCTCAGCGCCAAGGCCTTTGATGGTCATGGTAACTACAATATCGGCATTAAAGAACAGATCATCTTCCCAGAATTTCAATATGATCTCTCTGAAAAGATGCACGGTATGAATGTTACCGTCGTTACTACCGCTCAGTCCGATCAGCACTGTGCCGCTCTGCTCAAAGAGTTGGGCTTTCCAATCGCCAAAGAGGAGAAAAGCTAATGGCTCGTATCGCCCTTATCAACAAGGCTAATCGCCCACCCAAATTCAGTACCCGTAAAATTCATCGATGTGCCTTGTGCGGTCGAGGTCGTGGCTATATCCGCCTCTTCGGTATCTGTCGAATCTGTTTTCGAGAACGAGCCAGTCGAGGAGAAATCCCAGGTGTCCGAAAGGCTTCCTGGTAAATTATTCAGGATGATTAGATCCGTCAAATTACGGAAATCGATCATCAAGTGAGGTATATATGGATCCAATTGCAGACATGTTAAGCGCTATCAAAAATGCCCAGGCGGCCAAACTGCCCCGATTAAAGGTGCCTGCCTCGCAGATTAAAGAGCGTATCGCCCAAATCCTCGTCACCGAGGGTTACTTAGCCAAGGTTGAACGCATCGAGACCGGTCTACCGATCCTAGAGATCACTCTACGCTATCGTAACGAGCTCGGAGCGATTAGACATCTTCGCCGACTCAGTAAACCAAGTCGACGCATCTACAAGAATCGAACCAGCTTACCTCGACCACTCCGTGGCCTTGGTATCGCCATCATCTCGACACCAGCCGGTCTCATGACCGACAAACAGGCTCGCAAACAGGGCCTCGGTGGCGAACTAATCTGTGAAGCTTGGTAAGGAGTAATATGTCTAGAATCGGCAAACTACCAATTTCCCTCCCAACAGGCGTCACCGTCAACTTTGAGAACAACCAGTTAGTAGTAACTGGCCCTAAAGGTGTAATAACTGTCGCTGTTCACTCTCTGGTTACTCTCGAAATCAACGACTCAGTCCTGACTTTGACTCGACACGATGATCAGCCACAGAGTCGAGCCATGCACGGTCTAATGCGACAGCTGATCAACAACGCCGTAATTGGCGTCAGTCAAGGCTTTGAGAAGCGTCTCGACATGAAAGGTGTCGGCTACCGTGCCGCCCTCGAAGGCGAGCGCTTGGTACTTAGCGTTGGCTATTCACATCCGGTCAAGTTTGATCCACCGGCTGGTATCAAATTCGCCGTTGAAAAGAATAGCATGATCATTACCGGCATCGACAAGCAACAAGTTGGACAGATCGCTGCCGTCATTCGCAAAGTTCGTCCGCCAGAACCTTACAAGGGCAAGGGTATTATGTACGCTGGTGAGATCGTTCGTCGCAAGGCCGGTAAGGCTGCCAAGGCTGGCTCATAATCATTTAACTATAACGCTGGCTCACCTCGTGAGCGGGCGTAGATAGCAGGAGATCAATATGTATCAAGTTCCCAATCGCACCACTAAACGTCTGGCTCGAGTCCGCCGCATCCGAGCTAAGCTTCAGGGTACCGCTCTGCGTCCTCGTCTGAGCGTCCATCGCAGCCTGACTACTCTCTCGGCTCAACTAATTAACGATGAGCTTGGTCAAACCATTTTGGCCGCAGATAGTCGTGGGCTAACCGGCAAACCAGTTGAAAAAGCGACCTTACTCGGTAAGAAATTGGCCGATCTAGCCAAGAACGCTGGCGTCACCCAGATCGTCTTCGATCGACGCGGTTACAAATATCACAGTCAGATCT
>CAYGIW010000088.1:0-2444 GCA_964350035.1 uncultured Candidatus Saccharibacteria bacterium | reverse complement strand
CTAGAAAAGCCGGAATAACTTTGGGACAACTTCGGGGTTTTACCCAGCTCGCCAAACCCTTGGGTAAAACAGCGTCTAACCTCTGGCTTATCCCCCGATTTATCCGCCGTCGTTTTAGGCCTTTATCCACCCCGCTTAACAGGTATCAGTCCACATATTCACAGCGCTTATTATCACTATTATTACCTTTACTTATATAACGATAGATAATAAATAAAGAGGTCAAGATGTCGAAAACTCCTAGTCTCAAACTCAATCGAAGTAGTCTATTAAAAGCGATTAATCTAACTAGTCGTTTAGCGAGCAATCGCCCAGCTCTACCTGCCCTTAGTTTCTTATTATTCGAGGCTGTAGACACCAAGTTAACCATCTACGCTACCAATCTTGAGCAATCGACCAAAGTCGAGCTAGAGGCGCAAATAGAGGCTAACTGTCGCTTTACTTTGCCCGGTCGATTATTCAATGAGTATCTCAACTCGATCAACTCTATCGAGCTCGAACTGCGCCTGATTAACCCGACCACAATTGAGTGTCTGACCGAAAACGGCCGGGTGGAGTTTCGTGGTCTCGACCCTGACGAATACCCGCTTCCGAGCTTTACCCAAGACAAACCGTTACTCTCACTACCGGCTAGCGAGTGGAAACAGGCCTTTTCTCTAGTGGTTTACGCTACGGCTCTCGATGACACCCGACCAACCTTGGCCGGCGTCTTTATCTTGGTCGCTAACGACGAACTAGTGATCGCCGCGACCGATAGTTACCGATTAGCAGAAAAGATTATTAAACTTAAAACCCCACTTAAGCTGAGTAACCCGCAAAAGTTAATTATTCCTAAAGAAAGTATCAGCGAACTTGTTCGGCTTCTGTCCGACCAGTCTGGGGATACTTCGGTATTTGTTGGGGATAACTCTATCGAGTGGCAGGTAGACGGACTGCGTTTTAGTTCTCGTTTGATCGATGGTAACTATCCCGATTATCGGGCAATTATCCCTACCGAACATCAGACCCGACTAACTGTTAATACCGCCGATTGCTTAGCGGCTCTCAAAACTACCCAGCTCTTTGCTCGCGAGGTTGGCAACACAGTTAAACTGACCGCCGAACCAGATAACGGTTTAACGATTGAGTCGGTAGCCGATCAGCGTGGACAGGCGCTCCAGAAATTGACCGCTATTACCGAGGGTCAACCGATGCAAGCCAGCTTTAACGTTAAGTATCTCCTCGACGCTCTGTCGGTCATGTCGGCAGATAATCTCTTTTTAGAGAATCAAGCCTCGGATCGACCGCTCGTCATTCGCGAAACCAACCTAACTGGTTATTTAGCCTTGGTGATGCCGCTTCGGCTAGACTAAGTCGCTCGGTGTCTGGTTAGGAAAAAAATAGGATAAGTAGAGTTGTTAATTAGTTTACAGTTACGGGATTTTCGTAATCATCACGAACTGACGCTTGAATTAGGTCAGGTGACGGCTTTGATTGGCCCAAACGGCTCGGGAAAAACTAATATCCTCGAAGCGATTCATTATCTCGCCTTGGCGCGAAGCTTTAGAACTCACCAAGACCATGAGGCGATTAACTTTTTAACCGATCAGGCCTCGATCAGGGGCCAGCTCTCTAATGTCACCGAACTGATGGTGGCTCTGGTTCGCGAGGGCAAGGTGCGCAAACAGGTTAATATTAACGGCGTTGGCCGGCGGCCCTATCAGTTGATCGGTCAATTGGCGGTGGTTAGTTTTTTGCCCGAATCGCTCCTGATGATCAGTGGTTCGCCTCAACTTAGACGGCAGTGGCTAGATCTACTGTTAATTCAGATCGATTCTGACTACGCTCGCTCGTTGGTTAAGTTGCAAAAATTATTGCGTCAAAAAAACCGCCTCCTTAAACTTCTTAATCAGGCTGATGGGTATAGCCAGGTCGCCGATTCTGAGCTCGAAACCTGGAATCAACAGTTAGCCGAGGTAATGGCTCCAATCGTTGTAGCTAGGCTTGAGTTACTCCGCTCGGTTCAAGCTCGGCTAACCGAGAGCTACAACCAGATCGCCGAGGGGCAAGATCGGCTCGAACTGCGTTATCTTTCGGGTTGTCTGTCGCAAAGCGAGGGCGCCCGGCTGGCCCAGGCCGACCCCAGTCAGCAACCGACCGAAACCGATTACTGGCAAGAGATTTTATCCACAAGATTTACCCAGTCAAAGAATCGCGAGATCCGCGCCGGCCTAACTCTTTACGGGCCACAGCGTGACGACTGGCAGATCTTAATCGGGGGACAGCCCTTTGAACAGGTTGGCTCGCGGGGCGAAACCCGAAGCTTGATCCTAGCTCTCAAGTCGATCGAGGCCGAGGTGATCGCCACTCAAGCTAACCCAGTCAGTCTGGTATTTTTACTTGACGATGTCTATTCCGAGCTCGACCAGTCGAGACGGGCGGCGCTCGAACGCATCATCGGTCAG
>CAYGIW010000087.1:2070-2453 GCA_964350035.1 uncultured Candidatus Saccharibacteria bacterium | reverse complement strand
GCTAACGATCAACCTGACATTCAGACTGACCATCAAGCTGACGATAGCTCTACCGAGGGAACGATTAGCCTCGGTCAATATCAAGCGTTAGCTGCCGAATACGCTAACTATCAAAAACGCACCGAGCAACATCTCTTAGCGCTTAAATCTAGTCTCGAGGCCAAGCTTTTAGTCGAGGTAGCGTCACTACTCGATAATTTAACCTTAGCCAAGGCCTATCAACCGCCAGAGTTGGCCGATAATCAGTGGGCGAACGGCTTAATTATGATTGGTCAACAGGCTCAAGCCCTCTTCGAGCGTTGGGGAATTGCGGCTATTCCGACTGTCGGCCAGAGCTTTGATCCGCGTTGGCACGAGGCGATTGCCGAACAACCTGCCACAGC
>CAYGIW010000087.1:0-2060 GCA_964350035.1 uncultured Candidatus Saccharibacteria bacterium | reverse complement strand
GCCACAGCCGAGTTCAAGTCAGGTCAGATTATGATTCAAGTCGAGGCCGGTTATCGTCGCGGCGATCAGGTTCTGCGGGTGGCTAAAGTCATCGTCGCTGCCTAAGAGCCAGCTCAGATTACCGATTTGGCCAAGCCCTTGACAACAATGTAAAGAAAACTTTACAATAGCATCAGACCCGATAATAGAACTGGTCATCTAAACAAAATGCAATGGAGGCAAAATGGCAAAAATTATTGGTATCGATCTCGGTACGACTAACTCAGTGGCTTCGGTCATCGAAGGTGGTCAACCTAAAGTTATTCCCTCGGCCGAAGGGGCGGCGATCGTTCCTTCAATAGTCGCCGAGACTAAGACCAAGGAACGTCTAGTTGGTGTGTTGGCCAAACGACAGGCCGTGACGAACGCCGATAATACTATCTATTCTGCTAAGCGCCTGATGGGGCGAGCTTTTACTGATTCCGAAGTCAAAAAAACTCAGACGATGGTGCCTTACGCTATCGAAGCGGCTGGCAAGGGTGTCAAGGTCAAAATGGGCGACAAGAGCTACTCTCCTCAAGAGATTGCCGCCTTTATTCTTCAGAAAATCAAGCAAGATGCCGAGAGTTTCTTGGGTGGGCCAGTTACCGAAGCGGTTATTACTGTACCGGCCTATTTTAACGATGCTCAGCGTCAGGCTACCAAAGATGCCGGCAAGATCGCCGGGCTAGAGGTCAAGCGAATTATTAACGAACCTACTGCCGCCGCTCTCGCTTATGGTCTCGATCGACAGAATAAAAAAGATCAAAAGATCGCTGTTTACGACTTTGGTGGTGGTACCTTTGATATTACTATTCTCGAGATGGGCTTAGCCGGCGAAGAGGCTAGCTTTGAGGTCCTCTCGACCAATGGCGACACTCACCTCGGTGGTGACGATGCTGATCAACTGATTATGAACTATCTGATCGATGAGTATAAAAAGTCCGATGGTATCGATTTAAGCAAGGATAAAACAGCAATTCAACGCCTCAAAGAGGCCGCTGAAAAAGCAAAGATCGAGCTGTCGCAAACCGGTCAAACCGAGATTAACCTACCGTTTATTACCGCGGACAGCTCTGGACCGAAGCACCTAGTCATGAGTCTGACTCGTGCCAAACTTGAACAGTTGGTTGGGGATTTGATTCGTCAAACCAAGCCGATTGTGGTGCAGGCTTTAGCCGATGCTAAACTCGACGCCAAGGCCATCGATGAGGTCATTCTTGTCGGCGGCATGACTCGCATGCCGTTGATTCAGGGATTAGTTAAAGAGCTATTTGGCAAAGAGCCGAACCAGAGCGTTAACCCTGACGAAGCGGTTGCCTTAGGCGCAGCCATCCAGGGCGGTGTTCTGGCCGGCGAGGTTAAAGATGTCTTATTGCTCGATGTCACGCCATTGTCTCTGGGTATCGAAACCCTGGGCGGTGTGATGACCAAGCTAATTGAGCGCAACACCACTATTCCTACTTCGAAGTCGCAGATCTTTTCAACTGCCGCCGATCAACAGCCTCAAGTTGAGATTCATGTCTTACAGGGCGAGCGCGAGTTTGCCAACGATAATCGCACCTTGGGTCGCTTTAGCCTCGATGGTATTCCGCCAGCACCACGCGGTGTTCCTCAGATCGAGGTCACCTTTGACATCGACGCCAACGGTATCTTAAGTGTTAAGGCGATGGATAAAGGCACTAACAAAGAGCAGAAGATCACCATCACAGCCAATACCAGTCTATCCGAGGCCGAGATCGAGGCGATGCGTAAGAGTGCCGAAGAGAACGCCGCTTCCGACAAGGTTAAAAAAGAGTTAGTCGAGGCCAAGAATCTGGCTGACAACTTGATCTATAACACGGAAAAGGCGATGACCGAGGCTGGCGAAAAACTCTCGGCCGAAGACAAAAAGCCAGTCGAAGAGGCGATTGCTTCGCTGAAAGAGAGTTTAAGTACCGACGAAATTGCTAAGATCGAAGCTAGTCAAAAAGTTTTGATCGAGGCCTCGGCGGCCATGAGCACTAAGCTCTATCAGACTCCAGAGGCGCCCGAAGCTCAAG
>CAYGIW010000086.1:0-2540 GCA_964350035.1 uncultured Candidatus Saccharibacteria bacterium | reverse complement strand
AAAGAATACTGGCAAAGGTATCGGTGGCCAGGTTCTGAAACTCATCAACATAGAGATAAAAGTCGCGTCGCTGTTCCTCGGGGGTGTTATGACGGCCCATCGCCGCGGTATAGATCTTGGCGACCAAAATCATGCCGAGGAGAGCTGAGTTCATCTCGCCAACCTTGCCCTTGGAAAGGTTAACAATCAAGATCTTGCCGTTATCCATGACCTGTTGGATGCTAAATGAGCTCTTGGCCTGACCGATAATATTGCGCATCATCTGGTTAGTCATAAAGCGACCGAACTTACTAATAAAGTAGTTATACATCTCGGACTTGTGGAAGTCAGCGGTCTTGGCCATCTGTTGCTCCCAGAAGGCACGGACGACTGGGTCGGTGACATATTTGACGTGTTCTTCGCGGTATTGATCGTCGGTAAAGAGACGCGGCATCTCGATTAAGGTACCGCCAGTCGGCCATTCCATGAGGGTGAGGGCGGCGTTACGCAACCAGTGTTCGAACTGTGGTCCGACAATACCAGTTTGATTCGGGTCAAAGAGTTTGTAGAAGATCTGAATAGTCTCTTGAATTAAGAAGTCCTTCTGTTCGGCCGTTTCCCACTCGAGCAGGTTGAGGCCAAACGGTCGATCTAGGTCGCCAGGGTCGAAATAGATGACATCGTTAGCACGATGGGCGGGAATCTTAGAGAGCAAGGCCTCGGCGGTGTCACCGTGGGGATCGATAAAACAGACGCCTCGGCCGGCCTGGATATCTTGCATAATCATCTGTTCGAATAGGGTGGTTTTACCGGTTCCGGTCATCCCGATCATGTAAAGATGGCGACGGCGATCCTCGGGACGGAGATAGATCGGACGACGTTCGCCTCGAAATACATTATTACCTAAAAAGAGACCTTCGGTTGGTAAGGTGCTTGGTGCCGGGGCTCGCTTGGCCCGAAGCCAACGGATGTTAGGGGTGGCAATCTCGGGATCAGGAAAATGATAGAGGCTCACCAGCTCCTCGGCATTGAGTAGCATCGATTTGCCGATAAAGCTGCGCATGGCGACCTGGCGATACCAATCTGTTTGTTGTGGCGAGACCTTGTCAGCTTTGAGGGCATTGCCGACCGGGTTTTTGAACTGACTAAAAGCAGCCAAGAGATTATTGAGATAGATCTCAGCCTCGGCCTGAGTCGGAGCAGCCGCCAAAACGCGAACGATAGTTTCGAAGCCGGCCTTGGCACCTTTTTCGGAAACGCCTTTGAGCTTCTCGTCCTCGATTGGCGAGAGCTTGAGCTGAGGCTCCTTATCGTTACTCTCTGGACCCTTAATTAGTTGACCGATCTCTTTGAAGGCCTGTTTGCCGTCAAAATTATCGGCCTGAATCGATTTACCGCTGGCCAAAGTTCGACTCGCCTGTTCAGAGGCTTTGCGCCACTTTTCATCAGTCGGTCTGACTAAGAGCTGGATCAATCCCCTACCCGATTCGCCAAGCTTAGAGAGCGCGTTAGTTAGATTCGATTCTGGGTCGCTTTCGAGCTGTTTATAAGTTTTGATCGGTAAGATAAAACGCTTGTCTTGTTTGAAGACAGCCCCGACGCTAATCAAACCCTCGTCAAAAAAGCCGAACTCACGACTCTCTTGGATAACGGCGCTTGGATAATAGGCGTAGATAGTTTTTTCAATCAGACTACGGAGCGATTTGGGCGTGCCGATGAAAAAGATAATCTCGTTATTTTTTGCGAGGATCTCACAGCTTAGGTGGGTCTGACCTTGCCAACGGCGTTGCCAGCTACTGGAATATATTGAGGTTAGCGAGGCGAACATCTGTTCGGCTAGACCGACTCGCTCGTTCCAGCGTTGCTTGGCCTCGGGGCTATCTGGTGGGATGTCTTTGGGAACTAAAACTGAGAGCATGACCATATTTTTGGCCATCTCGATCTGAAAGCTATGTCGCCAGATTCGTAGCCACAACCAACCAGCCGCCGCGGCGGCGGCGATCAGGATGAGCGCGATGAACAGTTCGAGCCAGATCATTAGGCGGCTTGAAGGTTACCTGAGCCAAGTTCTGATTCGAGTCGGCTGGGATTAAAATTCTCTGGATCATCTAAGGCCGAAGGACCGGCTATAGTCAAAGCGACATGGTCTGCATTTGACTCTGTCGGGATTGACGGAGCTCCAACTGTTGGCGGTGAATCTGTCGATAGCTCAATCGCCTGACCAGTTGAAACCGGTGATGGCTCTGATGTAGTTAAATTAGTTGGTTGAGCTGGCATCAACGGTTCTGCCGGCGCTGGCTGTTCCGGTGTCTGTTCTGGTGTCTGATATCCAAAATAACCGGGTGCAACCGGTTCTGATCCTGTGGGAGCTACATTTAAACCAGGGTCATTAACCATCTCTACTCCTTCAGTATTTAATTATACCAGAAGCCTCATCGGTTTGTAAAGATGGATTGATCAAGTTAGAAAGGAGGCAAAAACCTGGTTAAAGGTTTGGTTATCGATACTCAGTCGAATCTCTTTCATCAGGGTGAGCAAGGTGGCAATATTATGCAAGCTCA
>CAYGIW010000085.1:0-2591 GCA_964350035.1 uncultured Candidatus Saccharibacteria bacterium | reverse complement strand
CCTACTCCAACCCCGACTCCGACACCTACTCCAACCCCTACCCCAACACCGACTCCGACACCTACTCCAACCCCTACCCCAACACCGACTCCGACACCAAACCCGACACCAAACCCGACACCAACCCCAACTCCGACACCAAACCCGACACCAACACCTACGCCAACTCCGACACCTACCCCAACTCCGGTGACAGTTGTAGTTTTGGTAACTCCAACCCCAACTCCGACACCACAGGCAGTTGCCCAACCGATTCTCGAGACGCAGTTAGTTCTCGAAAAGCGAGTAGCTAACCTGAGTTACAACCAACAGCCGTTGACCAATCTAGCCACCGCACGGGTAAATCAGTCGTTACTGTATCGATTGACCTTGATTAATCGCGGTCAGACCACGATTGAGCGGGTCACCCTGCGTGACTATCTTCCGGCGAACCAACGAGTCATTGGCGAGACTACCTTAGCTCAACGCGGCCAAAAGAGCCGTTTGGCAAACTTGACCGATAACGTAGTTAATCTGCCGCTTTCGTTACAACCGGGCGAGATCGTTCATATCGAGTTCCCAGTCGTCATTGGTTTTGGTCAGGCCTGTCAGAGCCAGATGACCAATCGAGCCACGGCCAAGATCTACCAGGTCAAAGAGCTGCCTATCGAGGCTAACCTTAATCGCTGGCCACTCCTGAGCGCCGAGGCGACTGTCGGTATCGACTGTGCCAAGCCCGCCACTCCGCTCTTACCCAAGGCTGGTAGCGCCTCTAACTTAGTCGCTAGTGTCCTAGCCTTGCTCGGACTCGGTTACTGGTTTAGCCGAATCCGCTAAGCAAAGCGTCTTTCGACTATCTGACCTAACGAAACGACCCGCTCAAGCGGGTCGTTTTGGTAATTTTGCTATACTGAACCTATGACTGCCCAACAGCTAACCCGTCTCGGTGAGCTTCTAGCCATTGAAGAGCATCGACAAACCGTCCAAACGCTCAAGCAAGCGATGCAACAGAGCGATTTTTGGCAAGATTACGCTAGTTCGGCTACTGCCACCAAGCAGTTAGCCCGACTTGAACAGCTGATCGATGATTATGACTTGCTCTGTCTCGAGCCGGATTTGCCAGCTAGCCAAGTACTTTACCAAACTCTCTACCGCCAGACGCTCTTTCAGGGTCAATATGTCGAGGCAAACGCCATTGTCTCGATCTCTGCCGGTGCCGGCGGGACCGAGGCCCAAGACTGGACGGCGATGCTTTACCGGATGTATCAAGGTTTCGCCTCTACCCAAAATTTAACTTTCGAGCTTCTTGACTCCTCGCCCGGCGAAACAGCCGGTCTCAAGTCGGTTACTTTTTTGATTAAGGGCGACTTGGCCTATGGCTATCTCCAAGCCGAGGCCGGAGTCCATCGTTTAGTCCGGATCTCACCGTTTGACTCTGACAAGGCCCGTCATACCTCTTTTGCTTTAGTCGAAGTCGGCCCAGAGATCCCTAAGCCCGAACTGTTACTTAAGCCGGACGAAGTCAAGATTGACGTTTACCGAGCCGGTGGCCACGGTGGACAGTCGGTGAATACCACCGATTCCGCGGTCCGTTTGACCCATTTACCGACCGGATTGGTCGTCACCATGCAAAACGAGCGTAGCCAGTTACAGAATAAAGAGTTAGCCTTCAAGGTCTTGACCGCCCGTTTAATTCAGAGGCAGCTCGAACAAGAACGCTTAAAGCTCCGCCAGATCAAGGGCGATCATGTCTCGGCCGAGTGGGGGAATCAAATCCGCTCGTATGTACTGCATCCTTATCAGTTGGTCAAGGATCACCGAAGTAATTTCGAAACCAGCGACACCACCGGCGTTTTAAACGGAGAGTTACTGCCATTGATCGAGGCCTATCTCGAAAGCCAGGTTGAGTCAACCGGTTAATTCTGTTAAAATCAGAGCATCAAACGGAAAGGTATAGATTATGATCGATAAGATGAAACAGCTTTACGACCTCCAGAAAAAGGGCAAAGAGCTGCAAAAAGAGCTCAAGTCCACCGAGATCGAGGCATCCGGCGCCGCTGGCCAGATTGTGGCCATCTTTAATGCCGAGATGCATTTAAAGTCAATCAAGATTGACCCTAGCTGGTTGGTCGCTAGTCGCCAGAACGATCTCGAGCGCGAGCTGCAAAAAACTCTCAACGAAGGTTTAGTCAAGGCCCAGACAGTGGCAGCAGCCAAGGCCAAAGATTTAATGGGTGGTTTAGGCTTAAATATTCCCGGACTCGGCTAATGACAAAATGGGTCATTGCCGGACTCGGTAATCCCGAGGTCCGCTATCAAGCAACTCGCCATAACTTTGGCGAGCAGCTACTGCTAAAGTTAGCCGATAGCCTCAAAGTTACGGATTGGCAGTTTGATCGTCACCATCAAAATCTGACGCTCAAGCATCAGCTGACGCCTGATATTGCTCTCGAAATGATCCGACCTCAGCTTTATATGAACCGTTCTGGCGAGGCGATCCAGAGCTTTCTCGATTATTATCGTCTTGAGCCCGTTCAGCTGATCGTTTTAGCCGATGAGCTAGACTTGCCACTTGGCACTGCCAAACTTCAATGGTCTGGACAGAGCGCCGG
>CAYGIW010000084.1:0-2620 GCA_964350035.1 uncultured Candidatus Saccharibacteria bacterium | reverse complement strand
GTCAAGATCTTTTACCCTAAGACGAAGCTGATCGAGTATCGAATGCGCTTCAGTCAACTGGCTTTTCTGTCACAGCTACCCAACGTTGATCTATTCAGCTTTGCAGCGCTTGATAGAGGCTCGCCGCTAACGAGCGACGAGACAGCCGTTTTGGTTGAACGGCTCGAATATGCCAAGTATTGGCTAGAGCATTTTGCCGATGACAAGATCAGATTCGTTCTTCAGTCCGGGCCCCTTTCGGAGCTTAATTTAGATACCACCCAGTTAAGCTTTCTACGTGATTTGGCAGAGATCTATAGCTCTCGAGCAGAGTGGACTGGGCCAGAGCTGCATACAGAGTTGCATCGACTGAAGACCGAGAGTGGACTCGAACCGCGTCAGGCCTTTGGCGCTATCTATCAACTATTTTTTGCTAAAGAGTCGGGTCCGCCGGCCGGCTGGTTAATGGCGGCTCTTGAGCCGGAGTATGTGACCAGTCGATTAGCTTTAGTTCAGGCTTAAATATGTTACAATCAGCTTGCTATGATAAATCTGAAATTACTCCGCCATGATCCTGATCGCTTCAAGAACTTGCTGGCTCGCCGAGGCGTAGAGGCGGCCTTACTTGACCAAATTATTCTTTTAGACGAACAGACGCGCCAACAAAAAAATCAATTAGATCAGCTGCGGGCCGACCAGAAATCGCTCGGTAGTAGTCAGCGTGAACGGGCCACCGCTTTGAAACAGCAGATTCAAAGCCTGTTGACGACCTATGAACAAAATACTCAAGAGCTGTTGTTGCATTGCGGCCAGCTACCTAATCTCCCTTCTGACGATACCCCTGACGGTAAAGACGAAGCAGATAATCAAGTCATTCGACAGGTTGGTAGTCAGCCGCAATTTCAGTTTACGCCACTCGATCATTTAGATTTAGCCGAAAATCTCGGTTTAATCTCTACCGAACGGGCGGCTAAAACCAGTGGTTCGCGATTTGCCTATCTCTTCGGTGGTTTAGTCCAGATCCAGTTTGCCTTGGTCCAATGGGTGATGCAAACCTTGACCGATACCGAGGTTTTAGACGCCATCGCTAAGCGAGCCGGATTAGCTGTACCAATCAAGCCGTTTATTCCTGTCGTGCCGCCAGTCTTTCTCAAGCCCGATATCTATCAAAAGATGGCCCGTCTAGAACCACGCGACGAGCGTTACTACTTACCGGCCGATGATCTTTATCTGATTGGTAGCGCCGAACATACTTTGGGCCCGCTCTTTGTGGATCAGATTATCCCCGAAAGTGACCTACCGTTGCGTTTAATTGGTTACTCAACTAGCTTTCGTCGCGAGGCCGGTACTTACGGCAAAGATACCCGAGGCATATTGCGTCAACATCAGTTCGATAAGCTCGAGATGGAGGTCTTTTCGGCTCCCGCCGACTCAGTGACCGAACAGAACTTTTTAGTCGCAATTCAAGAGTATTTTTTAACTCAACTTGGCTTGCCGTATCAAGTTGTTCAGGTTTGTATTGGCGATATGGGTGACCCCGACGCCCGACAGATCGATATCGAGACCTTTATGCCCGGTCAAAATCGTTATCGTGAGACACATACCGCTGATCTGATGACCGACTATCAAGCTCGCCGTCTCAATACTCGCTTTAAGTCTAAAACTGGCCAAACCGAACTCGTCCACACTAACGATGCCACCGCCTTAGCTATCGGGCGAATTCTTATCGCTATTATGGAGAACTATCAACAGGCCGACGGCACGATCAAGATTCCCTCAGTGCTGCAGCCATGGCTTAAATTTGATCGTCTTGATCGCCAAACCGCTGGCGGTCTGCCGTTAAATCAGTAAGGATTGCCCCGATGAAGATGTTATCTCAACTTTTTGGTAGTAATGAGCGCGAGTTGCGTCGTTTAGCCCCACTCGTTAATCAGATTAATCGTTTCGAGGAGCCCGTGAGCCAACTCTCGGATCAAGAGCTAATGGGCAAAACCACCGAATTTCGCCAACGCATCGAGGCTCGTTTAAGCTCGATCAAGGTTCAAGCCGACAGTCCCGAGTTTCAGTCAGCCGAGAGGCAGATACTAGACGAGCTGTTACCCGAGGCCTTTGCCGTAGTCCGCGAAGCGGCTAAGAGAACGATCGGTCAACGTCATTACGATGTCCAGCTTATTGGTGGCATTGTCTTGCATCAGGGCAAGGTTGCCGAGATGAAAACCGGAGAAGGTAAGACGCTCGTGGCTACCTTACCGTTATATCTTAATGCTCTGCTTGGCCGAGGCGCCCATCTCGTGACTGTTAATGACTTTCTTGCCAAATATCACGCTCAGTGGATGGGTCGGGTTTTTACCGCCCTCGGTTTAAAGACAGCCTCAATCGAACATGAGAAAAGCTATCTTTATCAGGCGGCTGCGCTCGATTCTGCCACCGAAGCCGATCTCGAGGCCGGTTATATCGATACGGCCTGGCCTGATTTAATGCGGGTCGACAGGCAGACGGCCTATCTGGCTGATGTCACTTATGGGACGAATAACGAGTTTGGCTTTGATTATCTGCGCGATAATATGGTTTATCGCCGAACTGATCAGGCGCAAAGACGCCACTTCGCCATCGTTGACGAGGTCGACTCAATTCTGATTGA
>CAYGIW010000083.1:0-2662 GCA_964350035.1 uncultured Candidatus Saccharibacteria bacterium | reverse complement strand
AAGAAGGGAGCGGCCAAGATAGCGCTCCGTTTTAAGGCCTCGGCTAAACTAGGTAGCAGCTCGGAATCGTGACGAGCTCGACTGAGCTGTAAATAGACTGTGGAGATCGTTTCGATCGTAGCGGCAACAGCCCGGCTGGCAGTCAGGATATCTAAGCTATCCAGAGCCTGACAGATAGTCAGCTCTTGCTGTTTCAGAAAGGCCTTGAGCCAACCATCGAGCCACCGATCACGGGGCAAAGCCGGCTGGTTAAACTCGACCGGGGCAATAGCTTGATAGGTTTGATAGTACTGCCAAACATTATGCCAGAGATTGATGACCTTGCGGTTGACCTCGGCGACTGCCGGCTCGGAAAAAGTTTTGTTCTCGCCGGGGCGGTTAACCGAACTAAAATAGAAGCGAACCGCGTCAACGCCGTATTGATCGATAAGAGCCACTGGATCGACGATATTGCCCTTGGACTTACTCATCTTATGGCCATGTTGATCGAGCAGATGATTGAGGCAGATTACCGAGCGATAGGCCACTCGATCAAAGAGTATGGTCGAGATGATATGGAGAGTATTAAACCAGCCTCGAGTCTGATCGACTCCTTCGCTAATGAAGTCGGCCACCGCCTGAGATTCAAAGAGCTCTTGATTGGCAAATGGATAATGTTTAGCGGCAAACGGCATAGCGCCAGAGTCAAACCAAACGTCAAGGACCTCGCTGACGCGAGTACATCGGCCAGAACAGCCAGCCTGGTCACAGGGCAAAAAGTATTCGTCGATAATCGGCCGATGTAAATCGTCCGGTCGCGCCTGTCCCGAGCGCTCACAGAGCTCGGCAACCGAGCTAATCACCTGATAGTGTTGAGGATTTTGATCGCAGACCCAGATTGGCAACGGCGTGCCCCAGTAACGGTTGCGGCTAATCGCCCAGTCGCGGAGTCCGCTTAACCACTTACCAAAGCGACCATCGCGGATATGGGCCGGCTCCCAAACAATCTCTTGATTGAGTTCGACGAGGCGTTGGCGTAAACGGTCATCGATACGGATAAACCAGCTCTCGCGGGCATAATAAAGCAAGGCGGTTTGGCAACGCCAACAGTGTGGATAACTATGCTTATAACTGATTTCACGATAGAGGCGGCCCTGGCTTTGCAGCTGACTCAAGATCGGCTCGATCGCCTCGACTACCGACAGACCGGCGAACTGACCGCAGTCGGCGGTAAAGTGTCCGGTCTCGTCTACCGTATGATGAAGGGGCAAATCGTGCTCGTGACCAAGGTTAAAGTCGTCTTCGCCGTACATCACCGCGGTATGCACAACGCCGGTGCCATCTTCTGCGGTAACCCACTCGGCAGGTAAGATTCGATAGGCTTTTTTGCCGGTGATGCGGGCCAAATTAGGCGTCTCGAAGAGCGGCAGATACTCCCACCCCAGCATCAACTTACCGGGTAGGGTTTTGATGACCCGGTACTCGCCGACTAAGAGCTTGAGGCAGCTCTCGGCTAAGTAAAACCGTTCGTCGTTTTGTTCGACTAAGCAGTAGGTGAGCTCGGGATTAACCGCCAAGGCGACATTGCCAAGTAAGGTCCAAGGCGTGGTTGTCCAGGCCAAGACCGAGGCCGGCTGATCCATGAGGCGGAACTTGACTACAGCCGTTCGACTCTGGATATCTTGGTAGCCTTGGGCGACCTCGGCAAGCGATAGACTGGTGCCGCAACGGGTACAAAAAGGCAAGATCTTAAAGTCTCGATAGAGCGCACCCTTGGCCTGAATCTGACTAATCGCCCACCAGACCGACTCGATATAGTCATTATCATAAGTAATGTAAGGCTTGTCACCCTCGATCCAATAACCGATCCGTTCGGTAAGGCTATCCCAATCGGCCTTGTTTTGCCAGACTATTTGACGACAGCGTTGGTTAAATTTAGCAATTCCATAGGCCTCGACAGCCGATTTGTTACTTAGGCCAAGCTCCTTTTCGACCATCAATTCAACCGGTAAGCCATGAGTATCGTACCCACTTTGTCGAGGGACATAGTGACCGCGCATCGTCTGATAACGACAGATAATATCTTTGATCACTCGCCCCAAAACATGGTGGAGCGCTGGTTTAGCGTTGGTGGTGGGTGGTCCTTCGAAAAATATAAAAGGCTTGGCGCCTGATTCGAGACGGCTGGCTTGCAGCTTGGCAAAAGTCGCGTCTTGGCGCCACTGTTCTAATATTTCTAATTCGCGCTTGGCATAGATTGAGGGTGGAGGTGTTTGTTGATCTGTCATTTTGAGGCTTGTTGATCTAATTCTTGATTGACTAAAGCATCGGCCCGCTGATTATACTCGCGGCGAATCGCCACAATCGTTAGCTGTCCACATTGGAGCAGACGCTGCTTCGCCGACTGAAATAAGGGGATAAGCTCTGGATGTTTGACCCGATAGTTACCCTTGAGCTGCTCGGCCATTAACTGGCTATCGGTCTCGAGGCGCAAATCGAGCTCGGCCAATTTATAATTCTCGCCTAAATAATCGAGAGCCAATAGCAGACCCTGATACTCGGCCTGGTTATTGGTCGTCTCACCCAAATAACGGGCACCGCTCGCCAACTCGACCGGTCGATTAGTCGAATCTTGATCGGGAAGTTGGTCGAGAATAAAGGCTGCGGCGGCCGGACCAGGATT
>CAYGIW010000082.1:1272-2680 GCA_964350035.1 uncultured Candidatus Saccharibacteria bacterium | reverse complement strand
CTCTATGTTGATGAGTTTCAGAACCTGGCCACCGATACCTTTGCCAGTATTCTTTCCGAGGCTCGTAAGTATCGCCTTAATCTCTCTATTACCAACCAATATATTAGTCAGGTTCAGGAGCAGGTCCGTGACGCCGTTATCGGTAACGTCGGAACCGTCATCAGCTATCGTATTGGCGTACCAGATGCTGAATTGCTAGAAAAAGAGTTTTCACCGATCTTTACTGCCCGTGACTTAAACAATATCGAGCGCTTTAATGCCTATGTAAAGTTATTGGTAGATAACACCCCACAACGACCGTTCTCGATGGAGATCGCCAAAGATGACAGCCCGAGTTCGCCCGAAGTCGGTCATCGTGTCAAGCAACAATCACGCCATTATTTTGGTCGCGAGAGGGGATTGGTCGATGCCGAGATCTATGAACGCACTCGCATCGCCGATGTGCCCGGGGCGAGCAGCACCGACCCGATGCCAAAAAGTTAATTCCACTTGACAGATTGTGCTGACCCTAGTTGACTTAGTTTATGCAATCTAAACACCAAAAGCCATATTTACTAGTCAGCTTGCTGCTGATTTTTGTTCTCGGAGTCGGCATAATACTTAACCTTCGAGGTGTGCCTATCTCCGAACCAATTCAAAACACCAAAGCTGGTCTTGGGGGTGGACGTTCTATTGATCAATTCGAACTAATTATCGATAATCCAGCACCAGGGGCTACCACTAATTACACTATTAAGATGCGCACCAGAGAGCTAATTTACGAGGGCGATTATGATAGCTACAGTTTCTTAACAGTTAAGCCTCTAGATGCCTCTAAGGTTTCAGATAATAACATCGCAGTAACCAGCTTTAATGGCGCGACTCTCGATCTATCGGCATCTCCTTATTTTTCTGTATTATTTGGACCTACTGGGAATGGCATGCTCTTGAAGAATACGTCAAACATCCCAGCCAATACGGATGTAGTAATCAAGCTCAATAATGTTAAGAATCCGACTTCTCCAGGAGTCTATTATTTATTTTTGGGCGATCACTTAGTCCAGAGTAACCCATTGGTAATAGGTACTCCTAACGTCACAGGCACAACTCGCTATGCTAACGGCATAGCTAATGATTATTATATTCGCTTAACCAACGTTGCCACCGGTACTGTGTATAAGGCTTTGCCTCACGTCGGTTTATCATTCGGTATCTCTAGCCGAACTGGATCGGGTATGTTTAGGTTCTTTAATATTCCGGCCGGCGATTACAAGATCGATGTTAACGGCGGTCCCTTAATTACACTTGGAAGTGTTTATGGCTTCTTTCCTGGCCCTAAAACTTTAACGGTCCCGGCTAGTGGAGCTGTCAATATCGATGTTCCTTTTGTCGGTTATCCACCGCAAAATGATTTGCGACCCAAAGAGAT
>CAYGIW010000082.1:0-1172 GCA_964350035.1 uncultured Candidatus Saccharibacteria bacterium | reverse complement strand
GAGGACAGCACATACGAAAGTAAGACCGTTGAATTAAAGTTTGCTACCAGCTGTCTCCCTGAGTGGAACAAGCCATTTGAATCAACGAGTGCCGGTCAGGCTTATATTGCCGCTTCGGCATCTGCAAGTGGTACCGCTACAGTTACTGCAGAGGCTACGCCAACTCCGACGACCGCTGCTCAGAGCTCAAGCGTTGAGACAGATGCTAATACTGCATCAGATACAGCACAGTCTAACGCGGCTAAAACCAAAAAATCTAGCGCTTCGGCTCCTGTTAGCGAAACAGAAAAGTTAGTTAAACAGTCAGTCGATTGTCTTCAAGGTATTGTTAGTAGGAGTCGTTTTAATCTCATCAGCAAGGGCAAGGCCAGACCCACCGTTGACGAGGCCATCAAGGCCTTTAAATGTTTTGAAAACGGTATTGTTCCACTCGATCTAGCACCGGTTGATCCTGGTAAGATCGAGAATGTCACCAAGGTCTCGGCCGAAAGTGCATCGATTGCTGCCCCAGAAGTCACTCACGATAGTGTGACTAAAACCGATGCTGCGAGTACCGGGACAACCGCCAGTACAACCACCAAGGTCAAGTTAAGTGGACAGGTACTAGATAAAAAGAATAGTGAGATCTTTCTTTATATCTTTTCCGATCCAAAGGTTTACACAGTTAAAACAGATAACGAGGGCAAATGGAGCTATACCTTGACCGATGCTCTCGAAGCCGGCGAACACAAGGTTTACTTGGCTTACTCGAAGTCGAAGAATAATCTTGTCGCCTCTGAGCCGATTAAATTTACGATCACTGAGCCCGAGCCGACCCCGACTCCAACTCTCTCGCCAACTGTTAGTCCCGAAAAGAGTTCCGCTTTGACTGTTGCAACTTCGCCAAATGGCAAAAAGAGTACGACTGAATCGTCAGCTCGAACTAGTGCTTTCATCCAATGGCTCACGAATCCGTTTACCTTGAGTGCGATCATCGTTCTAGTCGGTGTAGTCCTCTTTAGATTATGGCGTCAAACGCGACACCTCAGAGCGTGAATAAGAACTAAAACTTTTCTATAATCACTTTAATCATCGCATCAGCGATGTGTACCCGGTGAATCATCATGCTCAGTCGATGCTTACAGAAACTCGAGGATCTCGGCGATCGGCTGCTAGTCCTCAACGATCCGGTC
>CAYGIW010000081.1:0-2719 GCA_964350035.1 uncultured Candidatus Saccharibacteria bacterium | reverse complement strand
AGGACCGGCGAGATCACGCCCTGCCCGGCCATCACCAACACGGTGGCGATGCTGGCTGTAGTAGACGCTACGCGAACGCATGCCATGACTCCGATCCTTAACCCATCGGTGGGAGAGACGGTCGTTAAGAAAGGCAAGAAGGGCAAGAAAGGTAAGAAGGGCAGCAATCAAGGTGGTGCACCCAATATCAATATCACCTTTAACAACGTCGGTGGAGGCGGTGGTGGAGCGTGTATCGCTTCACCACCGGTTGCAACGCCAACATCGCGGATAGTGGCTGAGGCGTCTGCTGAAGAGGCGACGCCCAAGACACCTCAAACGCCGGCCGAGGAAGCGCCAGGGGCGATGACTGAAACGCCGGCTCAGGAGGAGCCACTGCAAATGGCCTCCTAAACGACGACGCGAGTCGTTAATCTAGAACGACCTAGGACATCAGTCCTGGGTCGTTTCTTTTTACGTCTAATCTTCTATCTAACCCTCAATCTTATCAAGGCTGAGGCAGCCGATAATCGGCTCGTTGGCCTCATCATAAAGCTTGGTGTTAGCTCGATAGCTTTCCCAGTCTTGGTAGAGGGTTTTCAACTGCTGGGTAATCTTATCTTTAACGCTAGGGTCAAGCTCGGTAAAGGGACAGATATGTTGCGGTGGGTTACCGCCCTGGAGAATCCCCATCTCGACCAAGCCATAGCCCGGCATATTCTTAGAATCATAGTCGCTGACCTCGGCAATAACTTGACCGGCCTCAACCTTGTCGCCGACTTTGACGATTGGCTTGATGACATGCTCGGTCTCGTAGAGAGTTTGAGCATTGAGCGTATCGCCCACCATAATACTAAAGTCATCGCTATAAAGTTGAGGAATTTGCACCACCACACCATCGACAATCGAGCGAACCTTGGTACCGAGAGGCACGATGAAGGTTGGCTGAGGATTCTTTTTGGCCGCGCCGACACTGCTGGCTGGGATCTCGAATCCATAGGGCATGAAGGGCCGATCGAACTCGCCGAGCTTGGCTTTGGCAAAGAGAAAATCTCCTGCTTTCTGAGTCGTGGCATCATAAGCTGCTAGCTCGACAGGCAAACTTTTAATCTTTAAACTAGCGCTCTTGGCCGCGGTCTTAGGTTGTTGGCTATGGGGCGTATCACTCCCATATAAAGAACTCTCGACCGACTCATTTGTGACTTGATTTTGAGTGTAGCCATCAGCTGATTGTTGAGAAGAGAAGCGCCAGAACAGCACTCCGGCTACTAAAACGACAAAGATTAGGGCACCGACAATGAGTTTACTCAAGAGCCGGGGCTTTTCGGTTGGTGTCATCTTTCTCCTCTGATGAAATTGATAAGATTAAGTGTTAATTATCCCATAATGGCGCGTCAATTAACTAGGGATAAATGATAAGATAGAGATTGAAAATGATTAAAAGACACCATGTCACCAGAGGGGCCAAGTTAAGCCTCAAACTTTTTATAATCAGCCTTGTGCTGGTATCGCTGGTCGGTAGTTATATTGGTCTCGGCGGACATCGACGGCAGGTTACAGAGCGACCGACTCAAGAGTTTCTCAATGTCAATTTTAAAAGTCTGGATAAAGACGAGATGCCGCTGAGCGGTTGGTACTTTCCGGCCGCTTCGCGACAGACAGCGGTTATCGCTCATGGCTGGGGTGGTAATCGTGCAACTTTTTTAGAGTTAGCCGAGTATCTACAAAGAGGTGGCATTAACGTTTTGACCTTTGATATGCGCGGCGGGACAGGCAAAAATACTTACGGCCAACGAGAGGCTGGCGACATCGCTGGAGCTATCCAGTGGCTCATCGATAATAAAAAATCGACGCATCAGGACATCGTTTTGATCGGTAACTCGATTGGTGGTGGCGCCTCGATTAGTTATGCGGCGAAAAATCCTCAACTACGGGGATTGGTCCTGATTAGTTCTGTTCTCGACCTGAGGCATACCAGAAAATATTTTGCAGAGAGTTTAAACCTCTTATTTCCTTCGGTTTATGCCGCCGGCGTATCGATCACCGAACGACTGCTATATGGCGTTAGACCGATCAACCCGATTAAGATCTTTGATCAACTGACCATGCCGGTGCTAGTACTGCATGGCGTCAACGACGTTAAGGCACCGATCAAAGATGTCTACCAGCTGCAAAACAAAGCGATGCCAAATGTTCAGTTCGAGATTGTATCCGACGGAAACCATACTTTTTTTGCTGAAAAAGATAGGCAGCGATCATTTAGATACAGTCAACAGATTGTCGATTTTATCGGTTCGCTTCACGATTAATGGTGACGATTACTGCTTGCCCGAGCTATATTGAATAATTTTTTCAAGAAAAGCGGTCGGAGAGAGCCATACATCCTCGGCCAAAGCCTGATGAAAGATAACCGTTGAGGGTGTTAGACCTGGTAGAGTATTAACTTCAATAATCATGACCTGACCCGTTTTTCGTTGCACGAAAGCATCGATGCGGGCATAGCCTTGGAGTCCGATTAAATTAGCCACCTCGGCAATCGAACTTTTAATCCTCTCTAAGATGATTGGCTTGATGATCTGCTTTGAGGGAGGAGTAATATTAATGCCAGTGCCACCTTGGAATTTCTCTTCAAGGCTGAGAACATTGCCTTCGGCAACGGTCAGGCTAGGGTTTAAGGCTTTCATCTTAGTCTTATCCCCCAACACGCCAACAGTAACTTCGACCCAACCGGTTCTATCTG
>CAYGIW010000080.1:0-2754 GCA_964350035.1 uncultured Candidatus Saccharibacteria bacterium | reverse complement strand
CGAAAGAGGCTGTAATAGTGCTTGGCCCGTCCGCTGATCTGCGCCTCGATACCGGCCTCTTTGAGCTCTCGAGCCAAAACCTTGGTACAGCGATCGATAATCTTGGTGCGCGTCGGCCCCTCACGCTTGAGGAGGCTTTTAATCTCGGCATAAGCCTGCGGCTCTAAATAGCTAAAACTCAGGTCCTCGAGCTCACCCTTGATCGAACCGATACCTAGACGGTAAGCGATCGGCGCAAAGATGGCCATCGTCTCGCTAGCGGTAATCTGCTGTTTTTCCGGTGGCAGGGCACTAAGAGTTCGCATATTATGGAGTCGATCAAGCAGTTTAAGGATGATCACCCGTAAATCTTTACTGGTGGCCAGAAAGAGCTTGCGATAGGTCTCCATCTGTCGTTCGTAGCGATCGAGCCGTCGTTCGCCTTGCACAAAGAGACCACCGCGCGAAGGTAGGCGGTTGAGTTTAGTCAGTCCATCGATCAGCTCTGCGACCTTGCCACCAAAGCGCCGTTTAATCTCGTTTAAGCTAATTGGCGTGTCCTCGACCACATCGTGGAGCAAGGCAGCGATGACCGAGGCACGGTCAAGCTTGAGCTTGGCCACCTCGACGGCGATAGCTAAAGGGTGACTAATATACGGCTCGCCAGTCAGACGAAATTGACCCTGATGAGCCGCCTCGGCATAACGCCAAGCGGCCTCGATCTGACGCACGGCGATCGGGCTGTAGTTATCGGCTAAAGCGGCGGCCAGATCGTCCCAAGCGTAGATGCGCGGAGTCTCTGGTCCGGTCATTAGGGTTTAACCGGTTGTTCTATGGGTAGATTGACTGCTGTTTTAGAGCGAGAGTTAACCAGCTGAAAGGTCAGTTTGGCCCGATAGTCGACCTTGATCCAGCCGGTCTGCTTGGTTAAGGGCTGGTTGAGGATCAGGTTGGCAATCGACTCGGTCACCAGTCTATTGACCGTGCGTCGAACCGGTCTGGCGCCATACTCACGGTCGTAGGCTACGGTGGCTAGGTGTTGTTTAGCCTTGGCGGTGACTAAGAGCTGATAGCCCTGTGCGCTCAATTTTTGGTTGAGGCTGTCGAGCTCTCGATCAACAATGGCCAGTATTGAGCTGGCTTCGAGCGGTGAAAAGATGACTAAATGATCTAGGCGATTCAAAAACTCCGGTCGAAAACGGAGCTTAACCGCCTTAAGCGTAGCGGCTTTAACCAGCGGCAAGCTGTTATTAGCTGGCGAATCTAGACTAAAGCCAATCGGAGCGGTTTGGCTGAGCTCTTGACTACCCAGATTACTCGTCATGATGATAATGCAGTGACTAAAATCGGTGACTCGACCTTGAGCATCGACTAGTCGTCCCTCATCCAGAATTTGAAGTAACAAGTTAAAGATATCAGGATGGGCCTTTTCGATCTCGTCTAATAAGACAACCGAATAAGGCTGTCGCCGTACCGCTTCGGTGAGCTTACCGCCTTCGTCATAGCCGACATAGCCAGCCGGCGCACCGACCAGTCGGGCAGCGTCGTGTCGCTCCATTAAATCAGACATATCAAAGCTTAAGAGCGCTTGCGGCGTACCGTATACAACTTCGGCGATGGTTTTCGCCAGCTCGGTTTTGCCTACGCCAGTTGGACCCAAGAAGATAAAGCTACCGGCGACTCGATTGGCCCCGGTTAGCCCAAGCCGATGTCGGCGCAGCACCCCGGCCACGGTGGCGATAGCTTCGCTTTGACCGTAAATTATCTGACCCAGCTGAGTTTCTAGCTTTTGATAGAGTTCGCGCTCGGCGGTATCGAGTAAGCTAACACGCACACCGCTTAAACGACTGACTACCTGACGGATGAGTTCTGGGGTCACTTGCATTGCCATCGGTTCGGCCGCCTCGGCCTTGAGTAGAGCCAGTCGATGGTCGAGCCGATCGAGACGCAGTTTGGCCTCGATGGCCTCTTGAAACTCCTCTTTGCGGACTGCCTCGAGCTTGACCGCCTCGAGTTTTGTCCGTTCAGCTTCGAGGTCTTGAATCAATTGATTGGGTTGGCGCTTGATAGCCAAACTCGCCCCAGCTTCGTCGAGGATATCGATCGCCTTGTCTGGTTGACGTCGATCGGGTAGATAGCGATTGGCCAATTCGTCCGCTAGGCTCAAGGCCTCGGGGCTGATCTTGATCCCGTGATGCGCTTCAAGATTCGGGACTAAGCTAGTTAAGATCGCTAAGGTAGTGGCAGGATCTGGCTCAGTTAGCTGTAGTACCTGAAAACGGCGGGCCAAAGCCGGATGTTTGAGGAAGTGTTTACGATACTCATCGTGAGTGGTCGCACCAATCAGGCGTAATTTGCCTTTAGCCAAGGCGGGCTTGAGGATATTGGCCGCATCGAGAGAGCCCTCGGCCGCTCCCGCCCCGATTAGATTATGGATCTCATCGATAAAAACGATTACCTGAGGCTCTTTCTCGAGCTCCTCGATCAGTCGTTTAATCCGTTCTTCGAACTGACCTCGATACATCGTGCCAGCGATCAGACTGGCTAAGTCGATTTCGAGCAATTTAAAATTAGTCAAATAGGCCGGCACATCACCACTGGATAGTCGATTGGCCAAGCCCTCGATCAAGGCCGTCTTACCGACACCCGGGTCACTGACGATGAGCGGGTTATTCTTTTGGCGTCGCGCTAGTGTTTGCATCAGGCTCATTAGTTCGGTATCGCGACCAATAATCGGGTCGAACTCGCCATTTTTCGCCTTGAGAGTCAGATCAC
>CAYGIW010000079.1:0-2766 GCA_964350035.1 uncultured Candidatus Saccharibacteria bacterium | reverse complement strand
AGCTCGGGCAAGGTGTCGAGGCCAGCTCGCTTGATCAGGGCGCGGAGTCCCGGTCGGCGAGTTTTAGCTAAAACTAATAAACCATAATGAGCCAAGATACGATTAGCCCCGGTCAACGGTACCAGATCACAGATCGTCGCAATCGCTACTAGGTCGAGATCCCATTTGAGCTGACTTTCGTCAAACTTACCCGATTGTCGCACGATGAGGCGTGTCAGTTGCCAAGCTAAGCCGCAGGCAGCCAAATCGCGATCGGGACTAGTTTCGCCCTCTTGTTTGAGATTAACAACTATAGCGGCTGTCGGAAAACTGCTGGCGACCGGCAGATGATGATCGATAACAATCGATTGCAACCCCTGGGCAGCGGCCGCGGCCAATTCGGTGCGACTAGTGATGCCGCAATCAACGGTAATTAAGAGCTTGACAGAGTGAGCCACCAGTCGATCGATAACTAATTGATTGAGTCCGTAACCCTCGTGGCGTTCGGGGATGATGATTTCAAAGAGATTGGCCCCCAGGCGTTTGAGCCAATGGCCTAGGAGGGCGGCGGCCGGAGTGCCGTCGTGATCGTAATCTCCGAAGATAGCGATTGGCTGGCCGCTTTGGATAACCGAGTGGATTAGACCGGCCGCCGCCTCGGCATTAAGAATTAGACTCGGGTCACTCAGCTGTTCGTAATCCGGTTGTAAAAATTCGGCCTGCGCCTCGGGCGTCAGATAACCTCGACCAAGTAAGATGGCCTTCAATAGATCAGCGTCTAGTCGCTTTGGCCACTGCCAACACTTTTGGGCTCGGTCAACTTGACTGGCCTCAACTAAATCTGAAGCCTCGAGCGGCGCTCCTGGACCAGCTAAATTAACGGTACTATTAGAGTTAGCCGGATCAGCGGGGTTAGCGGAACTAGCGATACTAGCGGAACCACTGGGATTAAGAGGTGAAACTGAATCAGATGTCGACATAGGCCTATCATAACACGCGCTAGCGGTAGTAAACCCAACCTCGAACACGCAAATCTAAATATTCTTTAATTTCTGGGCGAGTTTCGAGGATTTTCCCCAGCGTAGTCAGCTGAGCCGAGAGCGGTCGGGTGGTATCAAAAAGTAAACGATACGGTTGATTGGTCAATACAACGATACTAAAGGTCGTCTCATCGATCTCGACTGCCTTAACTTCAATAGACCGAGTGGCAAGCTCATTTTTGAGCTGATTAACAAAGGTGATAAAACCGCTTCGGACAGTAATCTGACCGAGGGTGACCGGTAAATTGCGTCGGTCGCTCACCAGAATCGCCGGTAATTCGGCGGCCAAGGCGAGCTGGTCCTCGATAAGAGCCGGAGCCGCTCGATAAGCTAGACCGGTTTGATCTAAAGTATAAAGTGTCTGACCGCTACGCCAAATCAAAGCCGGCTGCCTCTCTGCAATATCGAGCTTCAGAGTTTGCGGTAACCCCTTGCTCAGTCTGACAGTCGACAAACTACTATCGAGAGTCAAGAGCTTAGCCTCGAGGGTGGCTGTGGGTAATCTGAGGATATTTGTCCCCCGCCAGCGGTCAAGCTCGGTGACTATCGCCTCGGATAAACCACTTGGTTGAATAATGGTTTGAATCTGCCAAAAGGCAGAAACAGTCAACCAGAGCCAAAGAGCCGCCAGACCAATTAGGCTAACAATAATCAGCAGAGTTCGACGACTCCACCAGCGCGGCTGACTCTCGGCCTTAATCTCGGGGGTGGTCAACGAGAGCGGTTGTTGCCACTGTAAACGTCGCTTGGCCCTACTAACTGAACGCGATCCAGAACTTAAGTAACTAGTGCGCTGATACGGTCGATCGTAACCACTAGTCTTAGGGCGAAAGCTGGCCAAAAACTGTTGCCAACTGGGCAGTGATGAGGCAGATCTCTTTCTCATGGTTCTCGGTACGGTTTAGCCAGCCAACTCGGCGTCATGCGCGGCAGCTTAGCCTTGGCTTCGCTAGCCGAGGCGGCTAAGGCCAAACTAGCCAGCTCCATCCGCATCCCTTGCGCCCCTTTAATCAAGATGACATCGCCGCTTTTGAGCTCATTTTTGAGGACCGCGGCAGCGGCCTCGGCCGATTGATAGCTCTCACGACTACCTGCCTCTCGGTAGCGTCGACCAACCGTGATTAAACGGTCGGCTCGCGAGCTGGCATAATCGATAATCTGTCGGTGCGATGCTCGCTCGTCAGCACCGATCTCTAGCATATCGCCGAGGAGGGCCCAATGTCGCTTGCCGGGACGGGCGGCCAAATAATCCAGGGCTAATTTTACACTATCAAAAGCCGAGTTATAGCTGTCATCGATAATCACCGAGCGATTGACGCCAGCCAGCTCGATCAGCCGGCCTTTGATGGCCGGTCGAGTCTTGAGCGCCTGACGAATCTGTTGGTTGGAGAGGCCAAAATATTCGCCGATCTGCCACAGCACCTCGTCGATAGCCGCTAAGCCAGTCGCCTCGAGTTGACGGATGGGCGCCTGGGCCAACTTAGTTAAGATTTTTTTAATCTCTTTAGTCTCATGCTGACTAAAGATCACCAAACCGTCGGACGGTACGGCGGCCAAAAGCTGGCCTTTTTCGGCGGCGATCTTGGTCGGCGATTCGAGATAGAGCAGATGCTGGCCTTGACCGATCCAGCTCATCACGGCAACCGAAGGCTTGGCAATCCGCAAGAGATCGGCCATATCGCCAAAGCGATCGACACCGTATTCGAGCACTAAATACTGAGGCAGATAGGTCAGCCCCAGAATTAAA
>CAYGIW010000078.1:0-2808 GCA_964350035.1 uncultured Candidatus Saccharibacteria bacterium | reverse complement strand
ATGTTTTGCTTCAGACGCTGATCAAGCGCGAAATCGCTAAAGCGATGCTCGGCTTGGTAAGGCAAAGCTGTAGTTTCGGTGGTGACACGATTAACAAATCGATTGACATCGATTTTGAGACCAGGGTTCACGAAACGCGGTCGAGCGCTTCGGTTAAACTGATAGGGGCGATTAAACTGTGGTCCGGCCGGTCGACTGGCGAACGGACGAGAAGAACGAGATGGTGAATAAGGCAAACGAAATCCTTGGTTGAATGAATATGAGTGTCAATCTTAGCTTCTGTGACCGTAGTAACAGGGAACGAAGAATCTAGATGACGACTCGAGAACCTTCATTCAAGTAAGTTAACTTAGTTAATATACCCTTATTACCGTTTTTTGTCAAGATTATAGCCCTAAACTGTTGCTTAGGGCTATGTATTGAAGCAGCCTGGATACTACTCTTAGGTAGTGTGAGGCGTCTCGAACTCAGGCAGCTCGATCGCTTGATCGGTACCGAGCGGATAACGACCATTCAAAACACCAGGGAGCACCATTTCATTAAGATGCCCTATCACGACCGTCAACGGGACTGGCGATGACGGAGTAAGTACGACACATATTGAGCCGGCGACGATCATGCCGAGACCGCAGCCGAACACTAGAACTACGTTCGCTTGAGAATTGGGGCTCCCGTCATATAACACTCTCAAACGATAGATTCGAGATTTGGTCGAACGTGTGATCACTTCAGGCATGTTGTTGCAGTTTCAACTACCGATTCACGATTGAATCTTACTGAAAAATATATACTTAGATTCTGAGCCTGTCTAGTGATATTATCAACATATAAAGGAGCCGAAATGAATGAGAGAATGTTGCCAGCCGAGTTACCCGAGTATCAGAGACAAGAAACCGCCCTTGCCCAATTAGATCAACGCTTTACAGATTTAGTGGCCCGAGGAGAAATTGACTCTAAAGCGATCACCGAGGACGAATCCGATCGTCTACTCAAAAATCTATTTAGCAATAACTCAATCTTGACGAGAGAGGCGCTAGACAGCCGGGCCTTAGTCGTTACCCAAGAACAGTTAAAGCGCTTGCACGCGGAGATCTCGTATTCACTCAATGTTTATTATATTGGTCCAGATTGGCAGACCGAATTTTTAGATTATGGCGAGACCGGAGTTTATATCGATTCGTTAAAACAAGAATATACGATTATCTTTCCACAAGACCTAGCGCCAGATACCGAGGCGGCGATGGCGATGTGGCTCAATGAAAAATTTCCTAAGCGGCACGACAACGATCAAGAGATAGTAGCTAAGGTCTTTGACGGTGAGATTAGCGATGAACCTGGCACTGAGGCTCGTGAGCGTCACTTATTACTTGAGGCTGTACTAGAAGGAAAAATAGGCCCCAATGCATCGCATCAGGACCTATCTTGAAGCTATTCCGGGCAGAACCAGAATAATATACTGAAGCTGTAACAGTCGAGTGTTACACCCGTTCTGTGTCGAGGACACATTCTGCGCGGTGCTTGTTCAATTAAGCCCAGGTTCAGTACATTACGTATACCACGAACATGTTTGCTTGACAATATATTTGAAGTGATACACTTAGCAAGAACCAATGAGGAGGAATTATGAGCGAACGAGAAATTGGACTAGGGCCAAAACAGGAAGTGCAGAGCGCATTAGATCGATTAGAAGCCAGAAGACTTCAGCTGGTTGAGACTGGCGAGATCGTCGTGGAACCAGACATTGCTGGTTCCGAAGCATTTGAGTTACTAGATAATTTATTGCAGCAAGGACTGGCATTGACTCGTGAAGTACTCAGTGGTCGAACGCTACGGTTAACGAAAGAAGAAATCAATCAATTAGTTGAAGAAAATGACGCCATCGAGATACTGCCAAGTGGTTGGCGTAATTACTTCATTGAAAGTGGATACACCACGATTGCCATTGAGGGCTTACGAGAACCCGCGACCCTAATTTTTCCAGGCGATCTTGGCACCCAAGCAGATCTTGAGCTAGCTCATGAGGCCGAGGCTTTTTGGGCAAATAGTAGCGGTAACTCCCATCCATTGTTTGAAGACATAACAGATCCGATTAAACAGCGTGAGCTATTGCTGCAGTACCTAGCTCAATAGGCCATTTAACTCAGCTTTACAGATGAGTTACTAGTAAATGAGATATCTCTTGTAGCTCAAGTTCTGGAGATTCAGCTCTCGAGCCGGGGCGGTAGAGAAACTGTCTAGGATCATACTGATATATGCCCGTATCTCCTTCTTGGCGTGGGACAATATGCAGATGAAAATGAGGAACAGATTGGCCGGCTACTTTTTCATCATTCATAGTTTAAGCTAACGAATACAGGAACCCGTTCATACTCCAAAACCATAGAGGTGCATGCATTTCTATCGGTGTTATATCGGTTTCGCTCAGTAGCATCCTCCATCTCTCTGCGATCATCTCTACTGGCAATGTCTGGGCCTCCTTTTCTGTAATTACGTCAAGGAGAACTGAGCATCGCACTACATGAGTATCTGGTGCTATTTCAATATATTCTCTATTCTTCAGCTTGATATCGCAAAATTCGCCCAAGATATAAGACCAGTAATTAAAGATTTTGGGACCAGAAAGATAGGGAAATTGCTTTTTATGCCTCTTCTGTACAAGTTCCTTAAGACTAAGGTAATCTTCGTTGGTTGCGTTCAATAAACCGTCAAAGCCTCCCCATTCTTCTGCTATAACGGTAGCTATTTTATTCCAAGTCGCAATGTGTTTGTTTGGCTGTAGGGCAACTTTATATTTTGCTAAACACGCTC
>CAYGIW010000077.1:620-2857 GCA_964350035.1 uncultured Candidatus Saccharibacteria bacterium | reverse complement strand
TGTTCGATACCGAGCTCTATCGAGTCAACGCTATCTTCCGGCTGCCTGTTCGGCTCACCTGCAGTTGTGAAGTCGTGCTCAGCTGGTTTCATGCCAATATTATATCACTAACAGGTCTCGTAGCCGTGTAGCCACTTTGCCAATACTTAAGCGGTGCTCGGATCAAAGATATCTGGAGCTTGTAATTAAATAAAAAGAACCCGCCGTGTCCTCGATTGAGGGCGTGCGGGTAGTATCCATTTTGTTTTAGGAGTATGGATAAACCCCTTGCTCTACTTTCTCGAGAAGCTGGCCGGATTGACGATCGGTGGGAGCGGGACGTCGGGGCTGCTCTTCCAATAGTCTGTGACGACCTCAAGCTGTAACTTACCGTTGCAGTGGCCACCAGCCTTTTGGAGATAGTTCTTGAGCAGGATCTCTAGCTGAACCATCTCCCGCTGATAACCCTGTACGGTGAAGATGATGTATAGCTCTCCATCTACTGAGCTCCGATAGTGAGCGGTGTAGAGGCCAATCCTCCGTAGGGCATTGATCAGCCGTTCGTCAGTCTGGTCACGCCGAGAACTGAAGTGAATCTCAGATTGTCGGAACCAATTCGGTGGCACGTCGATCAGGAACTCAGCGACAGGTTGGATGATTAGCTCGATTGGAAGCGGAACATCTGGGTTGAACCCTGCGCATTCGAAGGGAGTCGAGCCAACGATTGCTTCGCTCTCAACGTAGCCATTAACGGCGTCAGGGTGTGCCCTCAGGTAAGCCATTGTTGTTGCCAGCAATGGCTCGTAGATCGATCGATCGGGTGTCTCGACAGAGAGGTGGTCGTGCGGTTCAAAACCGGCATCCTTGTCAAGTGGAACGAATTGATCGGCCAGAAACCCTTGAGCTGCGAACCAAGAGCGGTGCGGTTCTACGATAGGTGCTTGCCCATCGACATGGATGTGATACTCGAACGGAGTAGACATCGATTGTATCTCCTAAGGTGCGTGTCGTAACTGCGATAGGCGAATTATATATATAAGTCCAGCGATTGTCAATACTTTCACTCGTTATGTGAGGAAATGTATGGTATAGTAGAAACATCTATAACAAAGGAGTTAAGGTGATGTCTTATCCTATCCTAGAAAAAATCGGCCTCTCCCCTAAAGAAGCTGAAGTTTATGAAGTCCTGCTTAAACTTGGCGAATCTCCTGTTTCAGACATTCTGAAAGAAACTCAAGATCACCCACAGGTGGTCTATCGAGCGATTGATAGTTTATTAGCTCAAGGATTAGTGATTGAGACTTTCTGGCGGCATCGAAAATATGTTCGAGCAGAAGATCCTCGCGTCTTTGAGCAGCGAGCAGAAAAGAATCTTGAAGAGTTACGCATTAACATTCCTGAACTATTGGCACTTCAGAAAAGCTCGCAAGACGCGATCGTTCGAGTCGCCAAAGGTAATGAGGCAGTCCGGTCACTCCGTTTACGAGCAATTGATACTTTATCTGATGGCGATACTCTTTATATCATCGGTGCTTCTGGGGATCGGTATTATGAAATTATGGCAGATCAGCATGCCGAGATTGAACGAAAACGAATTAAAAAGAGAATCTGTCGGAAGTTAATTAGTCTTGAAAGTCAGAAAACTCAACTGGAACGAGATCATTTCAAGGATTTAACTGAATTTCACTTCCTCTCTGAAGAGTTTCCCATTCCTTCAAGTACGAATATTTTTGCAAATACAACGGCGATCATTATTTGGGAGCCGGAACCGATTGTTATTGCTATTGAGAGTAAAGAGGTGGCGGAGAGCTATGTGCATTATTTCCATAGTTTATGGAAAATCAATTAGAATCAGGTTACTCAACAGCTGATTTCGTGACTACAGCCTCTTCCAGAGCTCTTCCCAGACGCCGCGTATAGTGTTGGCGATATCAGCGTCCTCGATATGCACGACAAACGGTGGGTTGCCGTGATAGCTCAATAAGGCTACTTTGTTTCCATAAACGACGATTTTAGTCTTGAAGAGTTCAGAAGTGACGTATTTGGTCTCGCGCAATAATCGTGTATCGGTTTTAGAAAATTCACGCGCTTCTGGAGAGTCAGTGGTAATCCAACGCACCGGAATATTGCGTTTAGCCCGTTTTTCTCCTTGCTCCTCGAACATTGTGCCCGTAGCGTCGCGACTCTCTTGGAATTCACTCCAGGCAATGATCGGTTTCCCCTCTTTAATAAAATCAGCATAAATCTCTTTGATTGCT
>CAYGIW010000077.1:0-610 GCA_964350035.1 uncultured Candidatus Saccharibacteria bacterium | reverse complement strand
CCCTCGTGAAACGTCACGCGTGGTTTATTGGGTGAAGAGTTCTGGATTGCCATTAGCTCCGGCAGGATGTTATTTAATTCTTTTAAACGTTCCTGTTCAAGCTCGATCAGTTTATCCGGGTGAACCGCACTATAAAGACTTCTTTTGTGTTTACGCAGCTCAATGATGAGGTGTCGCTCTTTTAATTCGTCAATAAAGTTATAGATACTGGTACGCTTGACGCCAGATTTACGCGCTAACTGCTGCATCGAGGCCTGACCAAGCTCCAAAGCTGCTATGTAGACTTGAGCCTGCGCCTCGGTTAAGCTGAGACTTTTCATCAATTCTTTAGAAATTTTTATCATAGTGACCTTCTATTAGACACAATTATTTTACCTAACTATACCTTAAAAGCCGGTTATAGATCAAGAAAATGCATTAATCTTTGACTTTATTATTGACATTTTGCGTCTTTTCCACTATCATACTCAGTTACGCTCAAATGCGTAATGCTTTTTTAACAACTTACACCAGAAGGAGCTGACTGATGGCCAGAGGGCGAGACGGTGGTTTGTCGGATTATTTCTACGAAGAGTCGTTTCTTGACGGCTATGCCGATCAGCTCGAGGTT
>CAYGIW010000076.1:0-2865 GCA_964350035.1 uncultured Candidatus Saccharibacteria bacterium | reverse complement strand
CAGCATGGACGCCCGGCAGGAGCTGGAGGAAATCATTCACCCGCGGGTCTACGCGGGTATCGCGCGCTGGTTTGCGGCGCTCCGGACGCCGATCGGCATCGCCGACATTCCCCTGCTCTACGAAACGGGCCGCTCCGGGGACTTTGACGCGGCGGCGAGAGAACATCTGCTTAATGATGATCTCTAAGTGCTTCTCGTTGATAGCCTGACCTTGTGTCGAGTAAATCTCTTGAACTTCAGAGACGATATATTTCTGGGTGGCGACTGGACCCTTGAGGCGTAAGGCCTCGGTTAGGTCGTAGTGACCTTCGGTCAAAGCATCGCCACGCTCGACTTGGTCGCCGGTTTTAACCTTGAGACTAATGAAGTCAGCGATCACGTACTCTTTGGCCATCGGTTCGTCGTTGGTAACTTCGATCACACCCTTGAGCACTTTGACGGTGCCGGCGATGGTGCTGCGAACTGCCTTTTGACCGGTTAACGAGGCTAGAGTCTGTTTAACTTTAACTTCGTCGCCAGTTTTGACGATGACATTGTAATCGGCTGGAACTTCGTAACGCTCCTGTTCAATCTCGGTTGATTGAATGGTGACGATCTGACGTTCTTTTTCTTCTTTGACGCTCACTAGACCTTTAATCTCAGAGAGAATTGCGGCATGGCCGGGGATACGTGCCTCGAAGATCTCTTCAACTCGCGGTAAACCAGAAGTAATATCCTTACCGGTTACACCACCCAAGTGGAAGGTTTTCATCGTCAGCTGAGTACCTGGCTCACCAATCGCTTGGGCAGCCATAATACCGACAACTTCGCCGGTGCGAACCATCTGACCAGTGGCCAGATCTCGTCCATAACAGGCTTGGCAGATGCCAAAATCATTTTGGCAATACAAAACTGAACGAACGGCGATGTCATCGGCCGTAGAGTCAGTGATCTGTTTGGCCAAGGCCTCGCGGATCTCTAAGCCTTTTTTCAGCCAAACTTTTTGACTGACTGGATCGATAACATCTTTTTGAGCGACTCGGCCGATCAAACGCTCTTCGAAGCTCATACCCATCAAATCGGACTCGGCTCGGTTGATAATCATTCCTTGTTTAGTGCCACAGTCAGCACTGCCGATAACGACATCTTGAGCTACATCGACTAAACGACGAGTCAGATAACCAGCGTCAGAGGTGCGTAAGGCGCCATCGGAGCGACCCTTGCGGGCACCGTGACTAGCGATAAAGTATTCGAAAACCGAAAGACCTTCTTTGAAGTTGTTCTTAACCGGAACTTCGATAATCTGACCGGATGGGTTAACCACCAGGCCTTTCATACCGGCCATCTGGACCAACTGGGCCACCGATCCACGGGCACCCGAGGTAACCATGGCAAAGACCGGACTGGCCTTGTCGTAACCGGCCATCATGCTCGATTCGATCTGACTTTTGGCGTTATTCCAAAGCTCGATCGCTTTGGCCGATTTTTCCTGTTCGGTAATTAAACCACGTCGGTAGAGCTTTTCTAGCTCTTCGACCTTTTTATTGGTTTCGACAACGATCTTGGTCTTGTCTTCAGGGATACGAATATCATCCATCGAGATAGTCATACCGGAAACGGTGGCATATTCGAAGCCAAGATCTTTAACTCGGTCAACAAAGGCGGCGGTCTCGTCGTTACCCATAAACTCGTAAATCTCGCGAGTTAATTTCTTGAGCGTCTTCGAGTCCATCAACTGATTTCGGTAATCGATACTCTTGGGCAAAATATTGTTAAAGAGGATTCGACCAACTGAAGTCTCGACTAAACTCGTCTGACCAGTGGCATCGGCCATGCGAACCTTGATTTTGGCCTGAACGTGAACCAATTTCTGCTGATAGGCTAAAATCGCCTCGTTCTTACCGGCAAAGATCTTATCTTCACCCATCATGCCGGTCTTAATAGTCGTCAGGTAATAACAACCCCAGACCATATCCAGACGAGGGGCGACGATCGGTTCACCAGAAGCTGGCTTTAAGAGGTTGTGCGAACTACGCATTATCTCTGAGACTTCGAAACGGGCCTCGGCAGATAACGGTACGTGAACCGCCATTTGGTCTCCGTCAAAGTCGGCGTTAAAGGCCTGACAGACTAGAGGATGAACTTGAATCGCCTTGCCTTCGATTAAGACAGGCTGAAAGGCCTGAATACCTAAGCGGTGCAAAGTGGGCGCGCGATTTAACATGACGTAATAGTTAGTAGTGACCTGTTCGAGAATATCCCAAACCTCTGGCGCACCCCGTTCAATCATACGAGTGGCGTTCTTAACGTTGTGAACAAAGCCGTCATTAATCAAACGAGAAACAACAAACGGCTTAAAGAGCTCGAGCGCCATAACTTTAGGCAGGCCGCACTGATGCAGCTTTAAGCTCGGACCGATTACAATTACCGAACGACCGGAGTAATCAACACGCTTACCAAGTAGGTTCTGTCGGAAACGACCCTGCTTACCACGTAACATGTCAGATAGTGATCGCAGTTTACGAGTGGTGGCCGTAGCGGTTGCGCCACGCGAACGACGGGCTGAGTTATCGATCAGGGCATCAACTGCCTCTTGGAGCATGCGCTTTTCATTGCGCTGGATAACTTCTGGAGCACCCTGAGCGATTAAACGCTTGAGTCGGTTATTGCGGTTAAGGACGCGGCGATAAAGATCGTTAAGATCAGAGGCAGCAAAACGACCACCATCAAGCTGGACCATCGGTCGTAGATCAGGAGGAATAACCGGCAAACGGCTCATCAAGAGCCAAGATGGGTGCATTCCCGCTTCTTGCATATCGGTTAGACTGCGTAATCGCTTCATGTGCTTACGGCGATTAGCACCCTCGGTGCGCTTAATCTTGTCGT
>CAYGIW010000075.1:0-2953 GCA_964350035.1 uncultured Candidatus Saccharibacteria bacterium | reverse complement strand
CACTTAGAGATCATCATCAAACAGATGTTCTCGAAAGTCCGACTGACTGAAGAGGGCGATAGCCACTTCTTGGCTGGTCAAGTCGTTGAGCGCAAGCTTGTCGACAAGGCCAACGCCGAGCTCAAGGCGAAGAAATTAGCCTTAGCTCAATACGAGCCAGTGATCATGGGTATTACTCGAGTCTCCTTAAAGACCGAATCGTTCCTTTCCGCCGCTTCCTTCCAAGAGACGACCAGCGTCTTAATCGACGCCGCTTTACATGGAGCCGTTGATAAGCTACATGGCCTCAAGGAGAACGTCATTATCGGTAAATTAATTCCCGCCGGTACTAGTTTGAACCGTGAAATATTTGCCAATATGCCAGTCGAGCCAACTAACCATTCGCAAGTCTCAACACTCGATTCCGGACGTGAGGGAGCTTAGGCTCCCTCGGCCCTTGTCAGAGCCGGAAATTCCAGGTATAATCAGCCGGTAAATAATAAAGGTTTTATTGCATGCCAACCATTTCCCAACTTATTCGCAAAGGGCGTACTCACGCCACATCCAAGTCTAAGTCACCTGCCCTGCAGCGTGGTTTTAACATTCTTAAAAACCGACCGATTCTCTTTGCCAAAGGTCGCCCATTTATGCGTGGTGTTTGTGTCAAAGTGACCACGATGACACCTAAAAAGCCAAACTCGGCTCTGCGTAAAATTGCTCGTGTTCGGTTAACTTCTGGCCAAGAAGTCACTGCCTATATCGGTGGTGAAGGTCACAACCTTCAGGAGCACTCGGTCGTCTTGATCCGCGGTGGGCGTGTCAAAGACTTGCCAGGCGTTCGATACCATATCGTTCGCGGCAAACTGGATACGGCCGGCGTTAGTAAGCGTCGTCAAGGTCGCTCTAAGTACGGTGCCAAGGCCCCGAGCGAAAAATAATCGACCTGGTAATTATTCATTAAATTCAACAAAATAAATAAAATTGAAAGGTATCAATGCGAGGAAGAGCTAAGCTTCACCGACTGTCGGTGAATCCAGACCCTCAATATGGGTCAGTACTCGTGGCAAAGTTTATTAACTATGTCATGTTAGATGGTAAAAAAGCGACTGCTAGTCGTATCGTTTATGCGGCTTTAGCTAAATTGGCCGAGGCTACCAGTCTAGACGCAGTCGATGCTTTTGAGGCTGCGCTGAAAAACGCCGCCCCTATCTTAGAGGTTAAGAGTCGTCGTATCGGCGGCGATAACTATCAAGTCCCGATGGAAGTCCGCCCAGCTCGTAAAAACGCCTTGGCCTTTCGTTGGTTGATCGCCGCTGCGCGCGATCGACAAGGTGCACCGATGGAGCAGTTTTTAGCCGAAGAGCTAATCAATGCTTTTAATGACACCGGTACAGCAATTAAGAAAAAAGAAGATATGCACCGTATGGCCGAGGCCAACCGCGCCTTTGCTCACTTCGCACGCTTTTAAGGAGAGAGATGGCCAGAGAGTATCCCCTAGATCAAACTCGTAATATTGGCATTATTGCCCATATTGACGCCGGTAAAACCACGACTACCGAGCGTATTCTTTACTATACCGGTAAAACTTATAAGATCGGTGAAGTTCACGAAGGTGCCGCCACCATGGACTGGATGGAACAAGAGCGCGAACGCGGTATTACCATTACCGCCGCTGCCACCACCGCCTTTTGGCCTCATCATGAGCGCATCGCCGACGGTGAGTATAGCTCGATGCTACCAGACAGCGTGCCTCAGCACCGAATTAATATTATCGATACCCCGGGTCACATCGATTTTACAGTCGAAGTGCAACGCTCTTTACGAGTACTCGATGGCGCCGTAGTAGTTTTTGATGGTGTTGCCGGTGTCGAACCGCAGTCCGAGACCGTTTGGCGTCAGGCTGACAAATATCACGTTCCTCGAATGTGTTTTATTAATAAACTTGATCGAATGGGCGCTGATTTTTACAAGGCCTATCAATCAATTTTAGATCGTCTAGGCAATCAGGCTATTCCTGCACAGTTACCTATCGGTAGCGAGGGTGATTTTGCCGGTGTTATCGATTTAGTCACCATGCAAGCCTTTTATTGGAACGATAAACTCGGGGCTCATATTCAGGTTAAAGAGATTCCAGCCGAGCTGAAAGCTCAGGCCGAAGAGTGGCGAGCCAAACTCGTCGAACGCATCGTTGAAACAGACGAGACTCTGATGGATCGTTTCTTTGGTGGAGAAGAGATCGCTGTCAGTGAGCTCAAAGCCGCTTTACGTAAGGCCGTCATTGGCCTCAAGATCGTCCCGGTTTTCTGTGGTTCGGCTCTTAAAAACAAGGGTGTGCAACCGCTACTCGACGCTGTAGTTGAGTATCTGCCGAGTCCGGTTGATATCGAGGCCGTCAGTGGTATTCACCCCAAGACCGAAGAGGTCGTCAAGCGTGAGCCAAACGACACCGAGCCCTTTACTGCCCTGGCCTTTAAAGTTGTCACCGACCCATTTGTGGGGACTCTGACCTTCTTTCGCGTCTATGCTGGTAAGATTACCGCCGGATCTTATGTTAAAAACTTCACCAAGGGCGAGCGCGAGCGATTTGGTCGCATTGTCCGCCTGCACGCTAATAGCCGTGAAGATGTAACCGAAGTCTTTGCTGGTGAGATTGCCGCCGCTGTTGGTCTTAAAGATACCACTACTGGTGATACTTTGGCGGACGAAGCTCATCCAATCTTACTCGAGACTATCTACGCCCCTGAACCGGTTATCGATATGGCAATCGAGCCAAAGACCAAGGTTGATCAAGAAAAGATGGGTATTGCCTTATCTCGATTATCAGCCGAGGACCCAACGCTTCGAGTCGCCTCCGACCCAGAAACTGGCCAAACGATCATCAAAGGCATGGGCGAACTGCACCTGGAAATCATCGTTGACCGCATGAAACGTGAGTTCAATGTCGAAGCCAATGTCGGTCGCCCTCAAGTCGCTT
>CAYGIW010000074.1:1701-2962 GCA_964350035.1 uncultured Candidatus Saccharibacteria bacterium | reverse complement strand
CTGGCCGGTTTTGATTAAATGAGTCGCTTGGTTGGCTCCATAGAGAACGGGAATACCGGCCTTAACTAACGCTTGGCGTAGACTGGCACTGGCAACCGGACCCTCGATCACCAAGCCTCGTAGCTCGCCGAGTCGCTCCATAATACCCAGATAGCAGCGATTCATAATCAGGATCTCGCCTGGCTCGACGGTATTAAGCTGATCCGGTCGACGAATCACCCGGGCTAAACCGCTAACCTGTTGAGGATTGAGACTGGCCGCACTGAGAAGAGGCGAGGTAGGGGCTGAAACGCTCGAGTTAAGGATGGGCGTGCCCAAACCAGACATCAGAAACCAGAACTTGTGATGGCGATCACGACCGAAGTAGAGCTCTTTTTGATTGGTCAGACGCCAAAGTCCGATTAGCTCTTGAGCGGCGACTTGATCGAGCTTTGCCTGACGGCTCATTATCTCTGCCAGCTTTTGATGAATTAGCCTGTCACCCTGCAGAATTAATTGCCAGCTTTGATCGGCGACGCTAATCGAGACTGTTTGACCGCTCTCGGCCTCGAAAATATATCGATCAGTAGTTAGCTCATGATTGAGCCAAGGCGAAAGTTCGCCGGCCAAGGCCTCGATTATTAATTGATTCTGTTTGAGAGCGATCCGGCCGCTCGTCATTAGTGGCAGCACCGGCTGAATAATCAGTGTTAACTCTATCTGTTGGTTGAGTTGAAAGAGGGCTGGCTGTAAAGCCTCGGCGTAGGCCTCGATAATGGCTACCAAGAGCTGACTAGCTTTGTTGATTGGGCCAATCTGGCTTAAGGGCAGGGCCGTTGAACCAGAAAAGCACTTAATCAGCCAACCGTGACCAAACTCGGGATTGAGCTCGGTAAACTCCTTGAGCAAGCCCAATAGCTTGGTGCGTTGAGAAGCCGAAAGAGTTTGCTTGATGAGAAACTGAGAGTAACGCTGAATTGTCTGATTCAGCTGCGGCGTTTGCGACGCTTTAGACCAGTCGATCTCGGCAAATAGGCGCTCGTGAAGCGTTTTAAGCTTGGGCTGTTGGTTAAGTCCTTGCCAAACCTCGGTCGTCAAAACTAGAGTTGGCGGGATCGGCGCCCCCTGTCGAGCCAGCTTGGCCAAGACAGCGACCTCTTCGGCCAGCTCTGCCGTGGCCAAAGTTGGGTCATCGAGCCAAGCAATATTAGCGGTAGAGTTCTGATTCATCGATAATTTCGGCTGGTTGATTATAATTTATACGGTCAACTAAAACCTCTCG
>CAYGIW010000074.1:0-1601 GCA_964350035.1 uncultured Candidatus Saccharibacteria bacterium | reverse complement strand
TGATCGTAATCAGCCTGTCCAGCCTGACGGAGGAAATTACAGACCGCCTCGACCTCTTTACTGGCGATAAAGACGCCTTGAATACGACGCGGTTCGCCTAAATCGTTACCGAGATAAAGCATATCGCCGTTACCGAGCAAGCGTTCGGCACCGCCCTGATCGATAATAGTTCTCGAGTCAATCTGGCTAGCCACGGCGTAGGCAATACGCGAGGTAATATTGGCCTTGATCAAACCAGTAATAACATCGACGCTTGGTCGTTGAGTGGCGACTAACAGATGGATGCCGACCGCTCGGGCCATCTGTGCCAAGCGCACGATCGCACCCTCAACTTCGTTGGCCGCCTGTGCCATTAGATCAGCCAACTCATCGATAACGATGACGATATAAGGCAGATGTTCCGAGGGATTAGCCTGATTGTATTCAGCAATATTGCGTTTGTGCTGTTCGGCAAGTACCTTGTAGCGCCGTTCCATTTCGGCTACCGCCCACTTGAGAGCGTTGACTGTCTTGTCGGATTCGACAATAATCGGCGATAAGAGATGAGGAATATCGCTATAGAGCGCAAACTCGACACGCTTCGGGTCAACCAGGATTAAGCGGAGGTCGGCCGGCGAGTTTTGGTAGAGTAGCGAAAGAATGACGGCATTAATTCCGACCGACTTACCCGAGCCAGTCGCACCGGCAATCAACAGGTGAGGGGCTTTAGCTAAGTCGATAGAGATCGGCTGTCCGGCAACATCGCGACCGAGGGCCAAGGTAAGGCTGCTTCGCTCTTTTTTGAAAGTATCTGACTCGAGAATTTCGCGTAAGGAAACGATCGCTTTAACCTTGTTAGGTATCTCGATACCAACCGCTGCCTTGCCGGGGATTGGTGCCTCGACACGAATTGGATGCGCCGCTAAAGCTAGAGCGAGGTCGTTACTGCGGGCGGTGATCTGGTTGAGCTTGACGCCTTCGGCCGGTTTGAGGGTGTATTGAGTAACGGTTGGGCCAATATTGACCTCGCCCATGGTCACAGCGATACCAAAGTCTTTGAGCGCCTTTTCTATAGATAGGACATTTTTCTTGACATTACCGCCATCTGGTCGGGTTGAGGAGATATCGAGTAGCTCAACACTGGGTAGCGTCCAGTTACGATCTTTGGTTTTAGCCGCTTGAACAGGTACGATCTTGGGCGTTTGCATCACGGGAGCCTGAGCGGATTTGCGGTTTTTAAACTTTAATCCGGCTAAGCCCCGTTTAGCAATCTCGACCACCGGCACCCCAGATTGATTAATCTTGACCTTGGGATCGTTAGTTTCTTCTTCGGTTGGTTCGTTTAAGAGGTCGCGGAGCGCTGAGATCGAGGTATTGGCCGCCAATAGCAGGGCAATCAGGCTCGTGGCGATCGCCACCAAGACACTGCCGATCGGGCCAACGGCCTGTCTGAGGCCATCACCAAAAACCGCACCAAAATAGCCGCCGTGCGGGTTAAAGATAGTCGGCAGACTAAAGAGTGCGATAACGATACCAATAATTTGAAATGTCTTGAGTTGGAGCTTTTTGAGTAGTAAACCGCCGCCTAGGACGATCATCACTGGTGGCACAAAATAGCCGAG
>CAYGIW010000073.1:0-3032 GCA_964350035.1 uncultured Candidatus Saccharibacteria bacterium | reverse complement strand
CACTTATTAACTCTCAAGAACCAACTCATTAAAACGTCGGCAAAAATCAACTATAAATGATAAATAAAATAGCTGCCAACCAAGGCAGCTATTTTATTGTGCTAGGATTGACGGTCTAGCTATTAATTATTCTTTATCTTCGCTCTCAACTGGCTTCGATGCAGCTTCGGTCTGAGCTACGGCGGCGGCCTCGGCCTCAGAAGTTGTTGGAGCTAGTTCGGCCTCGAGCTCAGCCTCGGTGCGAGGCGAGGTGATGATAACCAAAGCCTCATCGGCTTCGTCAAGCACGGTAATACCCTTAGGCATGACCAGATCACCGACGGTTAGCTTGCTCTCTAATTCAAGTAAGCTACTAATGTCTAAGGTCAGCTCAGCCACGAGGTCTTGTGGCAGTGCCTCAACGCGGACGCTGGTCTTTGGCGTGGTTAGATTACCACCCAGGTCTTTAATAGCGGCCGATTCGCCGATTAGGACAATCTCGATCTCGGTTTCGAGCTTTTCATCGAGTCGAACAGCGAGTAGGTCAACATGTAGAAACTGGCTGGTCTGTGGGTCGCGACTAACGTCGTGGATCAAGATCTTAGTTTGACCTTGGCCAACAATCTCTAAATCAACCAAGCTACTTTCGCCGGCTGTGGCTAAGGTTTTAGCCAGCTCTTTATGGTCAACATAAACGGCGGTATTGGCGTAGTTACCATAAATAACCGCAGGTACTAAGCCCTCGCGTCGGAGTTGCTGAGGAGAGGTAGTCTTAAGATCCCGGGGATGAGCCTGTAATTTTATGCTGTCCATGGTCTTCCTTTGGCTTGGCAAACAGTTGGTCAAAACGACCGTTAAACTGCTCTAGTTCTTGATAAAAATTAATTAAATCGTCAGAGGTTAATCGCCGATGTGGTTGGTCGTTAACTCGACTGGCAAAAAATTTGGCCAATGAGTTTGGCTGGTGTTTTGAGCACTCGGCCTCGAGAATGGCTAAATTGTCAAGATAACCAACGATCTTGATCTCTTGGCGTTCAAATCGCCGTAAGCAGATCGGGCAGGTCATCATATTAGCGGCGTAATCGATAAATCGATCGATACCAGACAAATTTACCTCACTTCGTGCATCATAATCAATTGTGCTGAACCTGTCAACTACTCCTCGAGGAGATCCGGGCGCGATTGACGAGTTTTGCGAATTGCCTGCTCTAATCGCCAGGCGGCAATAGCGGCGTGATTGCCAGTTAGTAATATATCAGGTACGCGTTGCCCCTCAAACTCTAACGGTCGGGTGTAGCTGGGGTGATCGAGTAAGTTATTACTGTTGAACGAATCGTTCTGACTTGAATCATCATCGCCAAGCACGCCCGGCAAAAGTCTGACCAAGGCATCGGTGACGGCGATGGCGGCAATCTCACCACCAGTCAGGACGAAGTCGCCTAATGAAAGCTCTAGATCAATATACTGACTGATTCGCTCATCAAAGCCTTCGTAATGGCCACAGATCAAAAGTAGCCGTCGCTCGGTCAGTAGGCGGTCGCGGATCAGAGATTGTTTTAGGCGAAGACCTGTCGGAGTCAATAAAATCACCAGTGGGGCTTCGGCGGTAAGTTCTGAGATCGCTCGAATCGCTCGAACCAAGATATCGATTTTAAGAACCATGCCCGGTCCCCCACCATACGGTGTATCGTCAACGGTGCCATGTTTATCGGTCGCAAAATCACGCAGTTGGTGGAGCTGAATCTCGACCAGTCGTTGTGCCTGGGCTCTGGCTAAGATGCTTTCGGAAAATGGGCCAATAAACATTTCTGGAAAGAGGGTGAGAATGTCGATACGCATAGCTCTACAATAACATAAACCAAAACATAAACGGCCTAGCAAGCTAGACCGTTTAATTGTTCTATTATATGGCTTATAAGATCTCGGTGCCCTGGCCCTCGACTTGGTCGTCGGCTTGATGGTGATCGTTCTGATTGACAGCTAAATTAGGCATTGCTTCAGTGGTAGCATGATCCTGATGCTCATGGGTACTGCCGGCCGGTTCATCGATCTTCAGATTTACGCGTGAGTTATTTTTAGCGCCTAGGACTCGTAAAAGTGTGCGTAAGGCCTTGGCGGTGCGCCCTTCTTTACCAATTATCTTACTCATATCGTCGGGAGCTACCCAGAGGGTGATGAGGACTCCCATTTCGTCGACCGTTCGTTCGGTCTTGACCTGATCGGGTGAATCGACGATCGCCTTGACGATCATTTCGACGAACTGTTGGTCAGTTTGCATATTTACTCCTTGCCTGACTTTGATGACCTATATAAATATTACACTTGTTTCTCGGCTAACAAAATAGGCCACCGGAGTGACCTATTTAAACTTGTTTCATGATTCGAGAGATTAAGCCTTGGCTTCGTCAACAGATTCGTCGGCTGTGGCTTCGTCGACCGGAGCTGTCTCAGATTCAGTTACAGGTTCAGCTGAGGGCTCTAACTCGACTTTATCATCGGTTTTATCGTCAGCTTTATCCTCTGACTTAGGCGCTACCGCCTCGGCCTCGACAGTTGGTTCGGTTGCTTTAGGGGCAAAAACTTTAACGTTGATTAACGGATGAACTAAACCAGCTTGAGTCAACAGGCGAGCCACTCGGTTCGAGGGCTGGGCACCTTGATTAAGCCAGTGAATAGCCAACTCTTGGTTAATCTCTGTCTTGTTGTCTAATGGCTGATATACACCGAGCAAATCTAAATACTGACCGGTAGTCTTACTCTGTCGTGGCATAACCACGATTCGATAGCTAGGGCGGCCTTTTTTACCAGTTCGGGTGAGGCGAATGTTAACCATAAATAATACTCCGTCTTTTAGAGGTTAATCTTACCAGTCGACTCGAGGTAAGTCAAGCGATCTGGACGCTGTCTTAACCAAGAACCAAACTCTTGAGCCGATCGCCCCGCCGACTTGATTGTCTCGATAGTCAATTTACCGCGTTCGAGGTAGGCAGACTCGATAATCACTCGTTCGTCGCCGATAAAGAAGTAGCTACCCGGCCAGCCGGCCAAGGCGC
>CAYGIW010000072.1:0-3043 GCA_964350035.1 uncultured Candidatus Saccharibacteria bacterium | reverse complement strand
CTTTAACTCGAGCTCAATCGAGTCCAAGGTAATCGGCAAGATAGGGATTAGCGGTTCGAGATCTGACGCAATATTTTGACTAACTGAAAGTAAATCTCCGCCTGTTTGTTGCCACTGTTTTAGTAAATAGAGATTGCCAAGGGCGTGTCCCTGATCATTACGATGTTCGAAATTTAACTCACCGGCACGTTGACTGACTGCCGAGAGACAGCGACGCCAATCTCCGAGTGCCGGCACCCCAAACTGATCGCGAAGCTTTCCGCTCGAGCCGCCATGATCGGTCATGCCAACCCCAACCTGCCAATCAAATAAAGCAGCATCCGCTTTATTCATTGTGGTTAGCGCTTTTAATAGGCCGCTCAAGCCGTGGCCGCCACCAATTAATAAAATCCTTCCCCGTTGCGTAATCATATAATTGCATATTACAACAAAACCTCCCCAACGCTAGCCAGGGAGGTTAAGTCAAATGTCAGTCAAAACTGACGGTAGATCAGCGTTGCTTCCGTATTCGAACCCCGATCCAGCCGTTGTCCTGGACAAGCTGGATTAGGTTCAACTAAGGGAGCAAAAAGAGCCGAAGGATTAAGCTCTGTAGCGATCAGTCGATCTCGATGCAAGGCGCCATCGGTTGCCACTATCAACTCATTAACGCTCGTTAGGGGCACTTGGTGAACCTGGATTTTTTCGCATCTAGGCCCAAGGCAGGTATAGCCATTAGGGCTATTGGCAAGTATGGAACGCATCTCTTCAGATGAGAGCCACGATCGACACTCATTCACACACAAGTGACCTGAGTGGTCATGAGAGTAAAAGTGTTCTCGCCAAAGCCCAAGATCGCTCATCGTAGCGTCACAGGCGCGCCTCTCATCTGTGACTCGACGACTTATCCAGGCAACAGTGTTCGAAGTGGAATACCAAGCTCCATCAACCTGAATACCCACCATCGCATCACCGAGATTGGCAAAGAATAACTGCGTTTCCTCTTGAGAAACGTGTCTACCTTTACGATATCCGGCGAGAGCTAAGCAAACGGTTGTTCTTTGACGCCATGGCTGAGCATCAAAAAACTGCGCGTCCAGCTCTGCGTAACGCTGCAGAAGCGCCTGCCAGATACAAGTAAACCAGTCCCCATCTGCAGCTCTATCGTCTTGATCAGACGATATAATCTTTTCCGCCACCCCATACAGGTGGTGATTCAGCTCTTCGACCATCTGCTCGCCTAGACTGCGACGGTTAGGATTATCGACTAGCTCAGCCAGTTGTTCTGGATCTTGATAAGCCGGTCCTGCTCCGTCAAGCACGGCATAGAACTCGGCCTGATACTCTGTCGGTTTGTCAAGGGCTCGAGACCAAGTTTGTCGCGTTGGCTCTGCAGTACTCCGCCAGGTTGCCTGTCGACGATCATGCTTGGAACGGCAGACAAGCAGCCCTGCGTCTTCGATTGGATGACGAAGTCCTCTGACTAATAACTTGGGACAAGTTACTACCGAACGGAGATCGCAGTAAGCACGTACACAACCCATAACCTCCTACCTTTCAAGGTACAGCTAGGCAGACTATACCAAAAGACTTGATTTAACTCAAGGCACTTAATCTGCGTTGCTGAATACAAGCTCTGACAATAAAAAAGCCTCTCCAGATTCGATCGAATCTAGAGAGGCAGTTCGGTTCACTGCTACCGACATAGCAGCACACCTGGTCGTCTTCGCCTTAATGAGGTCGAGAGGCAGCTTGTGCTATATATACCACCAAAACCTCACGCTGTCCACGCTTATTGACACGCCTCGATGGTCAAGGTATGCTCAGTTTATCCAATACTAGCTCAGTTACGAGGAGAACAGATGGCCAAGGGATATCAAAATCTAGAAGAGGTCGAGTACTGGCACCGGTTGATGAATCAATCGCTGGTTCGGTTTTTTATCCTTAAAGCTCTACGAGATAATCAAGTTCACGGCTATATCCTCGGTCAACTGATCGAAAAGTACTCTTGGGGTATCTGCGCCCCTACCGAAGGCACTCTCTACCCGGCCCTGGGCGAGCTTGAAAAGGGCGAGTACATCAAAAGCACCACCGAGTTAGTCTCGGGGCGTGAAAGACGGATCTACCGCATCACCGACAAGGGCAAGAGTGCCTTTCGGGTAGCGGCCAAAGCTTGGTCAGAGATCCTGCCGATGCTCCGACAGGCAACGATTATTTAGTCGCGACTACCAGCGAATAAAACCATCGCTAAAAGGCCGAGACCAAAGAGGGCCAGGCCAAAAGTAACCAGATTAGCCACTAAACTACTATTATTGAGATTAGCCGCCGAATCGGCACCGGCAAAGCCAGTCATGGCAAACCAAGTCAAAATAAGGCCGACAATCATCAGACTGATGGCAACCAAGATTAGTTTACGTGAGGACTTAATAACCATAGTTCAATGGTATCACAATTTTGATAAAAAAATTATCGACTAAGTGTTGGCGTTTGCCTACTTTCCCAGAGCCTTGCAGCCCAAGTATCATCGGCGCTGTGGTGCTTAACTACTGTGTTCGGAATGGGAACAGGTGTACCCACCACGCTTGAAACACCAACACTTAATCGACAATTAAGATTGTCTTAGCAATTTCGATGACGCGTGACAAAAATATTAACGAAAGGCAACTGATTGATCAAAAGATCAACGCAGTGCGGTTATCCTTGGGAATTATCGATGGTGAAACAGAGAATGATAAATCGTATCGGGTTATTAGTACATCTCGGCTCAACGTATTGCTACGCTTCCACCTAATGCCTATCAAGGTCGTAGTCTACAACCACCCTCAAACGAAACCTAATCTCAGGGCCGACTTCCCGCTTATATGCTTTCAGCGGTTATTCGAACCGAACATAGCTACTCTGCAATGCCCTTGGGAGAACAACAGATACACCAGAGGTTCGTCCAACTCGGTCCTCTCGTACTAGAGTCAGACCCCTTCAAGTTTCCACGCCCACGGCAGATTGAGACCGAACTGTCTCACGACGTTCTGAACCCAGCTCGCGTACCGCTTTAACCGGCGAACAG
>CAYGIW010000071.1:0-3136 GCA_964350035.1 uncultured Candidatus Saccharibacteria bacterium | reverse complement strand
GAAGGACAATAATAGCAATAAAGAGAGTCAGGTGAATAGTAAAGGGTGAGGTATTAGAACGGATCCAAATCTGATTAAAGAGGGTCTTGTCGCCTTGAAAAAACTGACCAATCGGTTCAACCAACTGCTCAGAAACTAGTAAGGCAACATAGACAGAGAGAAGGCACGCCACAACGCGGTCACGCTGCAGAATAATGCCATAGGCGATGCCGATTACAAAAAAAAGACTAATAAATAAGTCCCAACTCGGCACAGTCGCTGTCACAGGCATCCCTCCTTGCTATAAAACTAGTATTCTCTGATTTTGAACGGCTGTCAATTCTGGTTCTTGTTCGGTAGGTCACTTTACTTTATACTCTGAACATGTCTGATTTCATTAAAATCCGCGGGGCCAAGCAACATAACCTCAAAAATATCGATCTGGAGCTGCCGCGCCAGTCTTTAATTGTCTTTACCGGTCTCTCGGGTAGCGGCAAATCATCGCTGGCTTTTGACACTATTTATGCCGAGGGTCAACGTCGCTATATCGAGTCGCTCTCGTCCTATGCCCGTCAGTTCTTAGGCCAGATGGAGCGGCCCGAGGTCGAAAGTATTGAGGGGCTCTCTCCAGCTATCTCGATCGATCAGAAGGGTGTTAGCCGTAATCCTCGGTCAACCGTCGCTACGGTGACAGAGATCTATGACTACTTTCGTTTACTCTACGCTCGAATCGGTGTGGCCTACTGCCCCAACGACGGCCAACGTATCGTCAGATTGACCACTGACGAGATAGTTAACCAGCTCTTACGACAGAGCGAACAAGAGCTCAAAAAGACCGGCCAAACCTCACTCTGGCTGACTCTCTATGCTCCGATTGCCATCGAGCGCAAAGGCGAGTTTCATCAGATTCTCTACGATCTCTATAGCGAAGGCTACACCCAAGCTCGGGTCGATGGCCAATTCGTACATCTTCGGGACAAGGTCGAGCTCGGCCGCTACCAGCAACACAATATCGATATCATCATCGACGAGATGGCGATTCCCGTTGAGTACACTACTCCAAGCGATCTCGACGAGCAGATGACGCGTTTGACCGAGGCGGTCGAGACAGCCACTCAATTAACCAAGCGCTTTCAGCTGAACAGTATTCAATACAGTTTTGGCGAGCGCGAAACTGCCACGCTTCAGACGGTTTCAACTGAATATACCTGCAATCGCTGTGGCTACTCTTTAGGCGAGGTCAACCCGCGACTCTTCTCTTTTAACTCACCGGTCGGTGCCTGTGCCGATTGCCATGGCCTGGGTGTACTCTCCGAGTTCGATCCAGAGCTACTAGTACCGGATCAGAACCTCTCTATTATGCAGGGCGGCATCATGCCCGACCACTACAGCCAAGACAAAAACAACTATTACTCGACTCTGATTAATTCAATTGCCAATCACTTTAATATTCGCCTCGACCAACGCATCAAAGATCTACCGGCTGGCGAGCTCGAAACCATTCTTCATGGCCGAGGCCGTGAAAAGATCGCTGTGCGCTTTATCGGCTCAAAGCTCAACAGTCACTTTAGTCTGTGGTTCGATGGTCTGATTAATCTCTTAAAGCGTCGTCACGAATCAACCGAGAGCGAATCTATTCGCGACGAACTCAATCTCTATATGAGTCAACGACCGTGCGAGAGCTGTCAGGGACGGCGCCTGCGTCAACAGGCCTTGGCTATCAAGCTTGGCCCGACCTTGGGGGACACTGCCAGCTCGGCCGATCTCTCGATCTCTGAACTGACTCAACTCTCGGTCGATCAGGCGATTCAATTCTTTGGACAGCTCAAGCTGACCGACCGACAACAACTCATCGCCGAGGCGATCCTGCGTGAAATCAACAACCGCCTCTCGTTTTTAGCGAACGTAGGTCTGAACTATCTCAATCTCGAGCGCCGTGCCGGTACCCTCTCTGGTGGCGAGGCGCAACGGATCCGTCTAGCCAGCCAAATCGGCTCGGGCCTAACTGGCGTGCTGTATGTTTTGGATGAGCCAACCATCGGCCTGCACCAACGCGACAACGCCCGCTTGATCCAGACCTTGGTCAACCTCAGAGATCTCGGTAACACCATCATCGTTGTTGAGCACGACGAAGAGACGATTCGCGCCGCTGATCATATCGTCGATATCGGTCCAGCCGCCGGAATCCATGGTGGTCAGCTCTTGCACTCTGGCCCGCTCGCCTCGTTACTACCCAAGGAACAATCAAGTACAGCCAACTACCTCAGCCGTCGCCTGACTATCGCGCTACCCGAACGCCGTCGACGCCAAACCGATGACCTGATCACCATCGAAGGGGCAACCGAGCACAACCTCAAAAATATCACTGTATCGTTCCCAATTAAGAAATTTATCGCTGTAACCGGTGTTTCTGGTTCGGGTAAGAGTACTTTAGTCAACGATATTCTCTTTAAAGCAGTTAGCCAAAAGCTCAATCGCAACCATCAGCGCTCGGGCAAGCACCGTCAGATTACCGGCCTCAAACTCATCGATAAGATTATCGGTATCGATCAATCACCAATCGGCCGCACGCCACGATCCAATCCTGCCACTTACACCGGCGCCTTTACGCCAATACGTGAGCTCTTAGCGGCAACCGACGAGGCGCGCATTCGTGGCTATGCGCCAGGTCGTTTTAGTTTTAATGTCAGCGGCGGTCGCTGCGAAGCCTGTCAGGGTAACGGGACCGTAACGATCGAGATGCATTTCTTACCTGATCTCGAGGTGATGTGCGAGATCTGCAAAGGCCGACGTTACAATCGCGAGACTCTCGAGGTCAAGTATCAAGAGCTCTCAATCGCCGATATTCTCGAGCTGACAATCGATCAGGCGCTTGAGCGTTTTGTTGATTTTCCGGCTATCGCCGATAAGTTAGCCTCGCTCCAATCAGTTGGACTCGGCTATATCAAGCTCGGCCAATCAGCCACGACCCTCTCGGGTGGCGAAGCGCAACGAGTTAAGTTAGCTACCGAGCTCGCCAAACGTCCCACCGGTCACACTCTCTATATCCTTGACGAGCCAACAACTGGCCTACACTTTGCAGATATCGCTCAGCTCTTAACCGTGCTTAATCGCCTCGTCGATCGTGGCAATACCGTCGTTGTCATCGAACACAACC
>CAYGIW010000070.1:0-3155 GCA_964350035.1 uncultured Candidatus Saccharibacteria bacterium | reverse complement strand
CTGTGATGTTCGCCAGGCAATTGTTGATGGCACTAAACATCATCCAACACAGAACGATAGTTATGCATTAGAAAATTTCAACAAAAGACGTAATTATCATTGGAAATATTCTGAATTAGAATCTGACGATCTTAAGTTAGTCCTAATAGGAGGAGGGCATAACCAGTGGGCGCATTCAGGTCAAAAACTGGGAGAGTTAATAAAACCACTGAACGAGTTTCTCTCAAACCCAGTGCAAGATTCAACTTGCGCCAGCTGTCGAGAATTACCTCGCTATATCGAGATCTTTAAATCACAAAACCAGCATACGTCAGCTCCACTAGGTCAGTTAATTCTTTATAAAGAAATAGACCAACAGACTAATGAGATTACTTTCGGTTATTGCGATGGTATGCATCGCATGATGGCAATGCTCATCGCAGAATATAAAAACAAAATTCCGACATATATCGGTTTCGATCCTCAATTGGATGAAACTCAGTCGATCTCTTGGTGAATCAGCTCAATTTTCAAGGCTCGGCCACTCTCGGCTTCGAGCTCTAAATAGACGCCGTTAATTTGGCTGCGGCCTTCGGCCACTTCGTGCTGTTGCGACTTAGCCGAGAGAAAACCTTTAATAATAATCTCTTTATCAACACCGAGGACGCCATCGAGCGGACCGGTCATCCCCAAGTCAGTCAGATAGGCGGTACCCTTTGGTAAGATCCGCGCATCGTTAGTCTGAACATGTGTGTGCGTGCCTAAGATGGCCGAAACCTGACCATCAAGATAGTGGCCAAAGGCGATCTTTTCGCTGGTCACCTCGCCATGAAAATCGATCACTGTCAGCTTAGGTCGGGCTTCATCAGCCAACAGCGACTCTGCAAAAGGAAAAACCAAGGATTGGTTGCGACCAACATGAACGTTGCCGATCAGATTAATTAAACGGAGCTTTTGGCCTCGAACCGTTAGGTCAAGCCAACCGCGACCAGGGTCGCTGGTTGGGTAGTTTGCGGGTCTAATCAACCGTTCGTTCGGGTCAGCCAAAAGTGAAAAGATCTCGTCACGGCGCCAGATATGGTTACCGCTGGTCAAGGCATCGAGGCCGAGGTCGCGGAGCTCGTAGTAAATGGCCGTCGTCAAACCTGCTCCCGAGGCGGCGTTCTCGGCATTGGCCAAAATTAGGTCTGGCTGATACTGAGCTTTCAGCTCGGGCAGCCGTTGCTTCAAGGCGCGGCGGCCCGGCCGACCGACAATATCGCCAAAAAAGAGGATGCGAATTGGCTGTGACTGGTCCAACATTATTTGGCAAACTCGATGGCGCGAGTTTCTCGAATCACATTCACTTTAATCGTCCCCGGATACTGCATATCGGCCTCGATCTTCGAGGCGATCTCGCGGGCTAGTTTGAGCGCCTGATAGTCATCGATCTGCTCGGGTCTAACGATAATTCGCACCTCGCGGCCGGCCTGAATCGCAAAGCTCTTGGCCACACCCTTAAAGCTATTAGCGATATTCTCAAGCTCGGTTAAGCGCTTGACATAACTCTCGAAGCTATCACGACGGGCACCCGGTCGGGCACCGCTAATCGCATCGGCGGCCTTGACGATAATCGCCTCGACCGATTTCGGCTCGATATCATCGTGGTGCGCTCCGATGGCGTTAATGACGATCTCACTCATGCCGTATTTACGGGCGATGTCCATCGAGATATGGTGGTGGGCGCCGGGGATATCGTGATCGAGCGCCTTGCCAATATCGTGCATCAGAGCGGCTTTTTTACAGATCGCTACATCGGCACCGAGTTCGGCAGCTAACATGCCGGCAATATGCGCCATCTCGACGCTATGTCGCAGGACATTCTGACCGTAGCTCGTACGAAACTTCAGTCGACCCAAAATCTTGAGCACATCTAAGTGCAGACCCGGCACACCGGCCTCGTAAGCGGCGGCCTCGCCGGCCTCTTTCATCTCTTTATTAACCTCTTCGGTAACCTTGTTAAAGGTGTCTTCAATCGAGTTGGCGTTGATTCGCCCATCGGCGACCAACCGTTCGAGCGTCACCTTGGCGACGTATCGACGGGTAGGATCAAAGCACGAGAGGGTGACAGCGTCAGGCGTCTCATCGATCATCAGATCGACACCGGTTACCTTTTCGAACTGCTGAATATTGCGGCCCTCTTTACCAATAATTCGGCCCTTCATCTCTTCGTTAGGAATTTGGACGGCCGAGGTTACATATTCGGCGGTATGCTCGCTAGCTAAGCGCTGAATAACGGTCGAGAGGATCTTGCGGGCGAGCTTTTCTGACTCGTCCTGTAAGGCCTCTTTAGACTCTTTGATTTTCTTGACTAAGTCACTCTGATAATCGCGCTCGATCTGTTCGATTAACTGTTGTTTGGCCTCGTCGCGCTTGAGGTTGGCGACCTTTTCTAGTTCAGTTACTCGCTCTTCGGCGAGCTGCTTGAGGCGATCCTGTTGAGCGCTCAAAGCCTGTTGACGCCGATCAAGATTAGCTCGCTCACTCTCGAGGTTATCAAAACGCTTGTCGAGAGCCGACTCGCGCGAAAGGTATTTTTTCTCGAGCTCATCGAGTCGTTGTCGCTGACCGATCTCGGCCTGTTTGGCCTCGTTAATAATGCGCTCGGCATCGCTCTTGGCCTTGGCGATAATTTGGTCACCCTTAGCGGCGTTAGCGGCCTCGGCTCGGACTTGCCAGAGACGACGGCCCCAGAAACCCCCGGCTAGACCGGCAGTTACGGTTAAGAGATAATAAACAATTTGCACGTTGCATCCTTTCACTCGTTATGAGTAGTCAGGGATGTCTGAACGAAAATAAACTTAGACTTAACTAACCAGGCCTCCGGATAGTTGCTGGCCAGTAGTGGTGTGATTAATGTTAGTAAAATTATTCGTTGACATCGGCTACTTCTAACTAGGAGTATAGGCTAATTCTGAGCAGAATACCAGTCGTCATCCGTTGAGCTATAAGTGAGGAGCTACCGATTCGGCATTTTGGATGATAGCTGATAGCTCGGCCAATTTGAGAGCGGCGCTAGCGATCAAAAAACCGTCGATGCCGGTCCCTAAAAACAACTCTCTTGCCGACGCGCTGGCGGAAATGGCGCGCGCCTACGTTTTTCGTCCTACGGTAAAGCAAAAGGAGTGGTTGGATTT
>CAYGIW010000069.1:0-3228 GCA_964350035.1 uncultured Candidatus Saccharibacteria bacterium | reverse complement strand
GCGAAGAGGTCACCGCTTATTATGTCTCAACCGACAAAGCGAACTTTAGTATCGCTTTCGATGTCTTAACCGACATGCTTTACCACTCCAAATTCGAAGCCGAAGAGATCGCCAAAGAAAAGGGCGTTATCTGCGAAGAGATCAAGATGTACGCCGATAATCCGATGAGTCATATTTACGAGATCAGCAAACTCTTGGCCTATGGCAACACGCCGCTCGGCCGCGATATTGCCGGCACTAGCGCCTCGGTTAACGCCTTTGAGCGTCAGGATTTTATCGATTACCTCGAGCGGTTCTATACACCAGCTAACACCACTTTAATTATTGCCGGTAACGGTCAGGTCGAGGACTGGCAGCGGGCCGTCGCCCCACTGGCCGAGCTCAAGTCCGGGGCGGCGAGTCAGTTCGAAGCCCAGACCGAGCTCACTACCGAGGTCTTACGCCATAGCCCTAAACCGATCGATCAGGTCCATCTTGATCTGATCGTGCCGGGCCTCAAGCGAACCGATCCCGCCATGCCAACCCTGACCATCCTGTCCAATATCTTAGGCGGCACGATGAGTAGCCGACTCTTTGTCGAAGTCCGCGAAAAGGCCGGCCTAGCCTATTATGTCCGTAGCCAGATCGAGGATACGCACGATATCGGTATTCTCTCTTTAGCCGCCGGTGTTGATCCGCAAAAACTGCCGCAGGCCGTCAAAACCATCGGCCTAGAGCTCGATAAACTAATGAGCGAGCTAGTCAGCGACGAGGAGCTCTCTCGAGCCAAGCAAAACATCCGTGGCAAGATGAGCCTCCGGCTGGAATCGAGCTATGCCCTAGCTAACTACATCGCCAGCGAGGCGATCACTCACGACAAGATCGAGCAGCCAGATCAGTGGTTGGCCAAGATCGAGGCCGTCACCGCGTCAGCCGTTCAAGACTTAGCCAAAAAGCTGTTGACCCGCGGTCAGCGTAAGCTTGCCATGGTCGGTCCTGTCGAAGCGGCAACCCTCGATAGCTTGCAACAGAGCCTCAATTAAGGTAATAACAGATTAGTGAATCAATAAAATCAAGTAATATAAAGGAAGTTATGAGCATGGAACGCACTCTCGTCATCATTAAACCGGACGCCATCAATCGCAATCTGGTCGGCCAGATCATCGAACGCTTCGAGCGCAAGGGACTAAAAATCGTTGGCTGCAAGATGAAGCATCTCGAAGACGGCGAGCTAGCTAAGCACTATGCTCACCTAGTCGATAAAAAGTTTTATCCCGCCTTGCGCGATTTTATGAAGCACTCCCCTTCATTACTACTGTGCCTCGAAGGCCGAGGTGTCGTCGATGCCGTCCGAGTCATGGCCGGTCCAACCTTTGGACTCGAAGCCAACCCGGGCACGATTCGCGGCGATTTCTCGATGAGTATTCAACAGAATATCGTTCACGCTTCCGAGTCACTCGAAGCCGCTCACGACGAGATTAAACATCTCTTTGCCGATAGCGAGCTCTTTGACTACCCTCGACTCGATATGGAGATGGTCTACTCGCACGAAGAGCGTTAAAGAGTAGCCCAGACTTTGACTAATCTTTGGCTTACACTCGGCTTGGCTGGTATCGCCACCACTCTGATTAGCTTATTATTAACGCCATTAATTCGTCAGCTGGCCTGGCGCTACCAGATCGTCGATCAACCGTTGGCCCGTCGGGTCAACACCAAGCCTATCCCCCGCCTGGGTGGCGTGGCCGTCGTCGTCAGTTTTTGGCTCTTGATCCTCGCCTTGAGTTTATTGATGCCGGAATGGCTCAACTTTACCACCGAGAGGCGGTTCGGTTTTGATGCCAACCTGTTTGGGCTAGTTCTCGGTACTTTGGTTATCGTCACCACCGGCGTCTTAGATGATCTCTATTCGCTTAAGCCCTGGCAAAAGCTCTTGGCGCAATTAATAGCTGCGGCCATTCTCCCCCTCTGCGGTGTGCGGATCGGTTGGCTGGCTCATCCACTTGGCGGACCCGATATTCAGTTAATGCCTTGGCTCGATGCCGGCTTGATCATTGCCTGGCTAGTACTATTAATTAATGTCACCAACTGGCTCGATGGTCTCGATGGTCTCGTGACCGGGATTGGCATTATTGCTTTGGTTTGCCTCGGTCTTTTAGCCAGCGGTTCGGTAGTGGGTCAACTGCTGACTACCAGTCTCTTGGCTTGGGGTTTAGCCGCCAGTCTCTTAGGCTTTTTGCCCTGGAACCTTCATCCGGCCAAGATCTTTCTCGGCGACACCGGCTCGATGTTTATCGGTTATCTAATTGGCGCCTTGGCGATCTTTACTGGTGGCAAACTCGCCACCGCTAGCTTAATTATGGCTATACCGATTCTCGATGCCCTCTTTGTGATTGCCCGGAGGCTGATCGAAAAGCGCTCACCTTGGCTTGGCGATCGAGGTCACTTGCATCATCGACTCTACGATCTCGGCCTGAGTCAACGTCAAACCGTCTCGATCTATTGGCTAATCGCCTTGCTACTCGGTATCGCCGCCCTCGCCAACCGAACTCTGGGCAAGACGCAGTTACTTTTAGCCACTGTTTTGCTTTTTAGCCTGCTCTGGCTCGGACTCAGACTGACAGAGATTAGACGCTCACGACTGTTGGCCGAACTCAAACTCGATTAACTTTCAAGCATAAAAAATCCCTCACCGTTGATTACCATCGGCGAGGGATTTGAATTACCTGGGACGGGACGCTCCAGGATCAATCTGCGTTTAGCCCAGGCATGATGACATAAGTCATATGCGCATCAGCCCGAAGGTCCAATTGATCCGGATGAAACCGGCTAGGCGAAAAAACAGTCGCGTTTTGTTCTTGACGCCTAACGATGACCCAGCCATCAGGGTAAGGGAATAGAACGGTGGTACCGTTCGGCTCCTTTGGCGCATATTCTGCCGCATAGCAAAGCGCTTCGTACTGAGTTTCGAAACGATGGATCGGGGGCGTCTTTTCATGAAGCGACTGAAGGAACCCTTTCGAGCGGTGGACGCGACAGCTAACCACGGGTCGCACCTCGACTGGCGGCAAGACAGAGTAATGTTCAGTGTATAGGAGTTGGGCGACTTCGCCATAAGCGAAACCCAGTTGCCTACTCAGCGCCAGTAACGACTGTTTCAATGGCCCCGTGGGAATCGTCAAGATCGAGGCACACCAAAGCGGTGAGTACTCTTCACCACTCAGCAGATAAGGCTCCATCTGGCCAAGACAC
>CAYGIW010000068.1:0-3311 GCA_964350035.1 uncultured Candidatus Saccharibacteria bacterium | reverse complement strand
CCAACGGCCTGTGGAATGACCAGGCCTTTAGTTTTGGCTAATGAGCTTCGCGCCGCAATTAGTAAGGCGTAACCGGGCGGAGTGGCGATAACCAATCCGGTTGGTAGCCGGACGATCTCGCCTGGCTGAATAGTGACTGAATCGAGCACGGCTAGGTCAAAGGCAACTGAGCCGGCCGTTTGATAAGCCGGTAACTCAGCTCGGGGATCGAGTCGTTTGATCTTGATAGCGAGGGTCGGGTTAGGGTTTTTTAGCATGCTTTTGGTTAGTCTCCGGTGTGAAATTACGCCACATCTGACTAGCTTGAACCTTGTTGGCTCCACGATACTTACTATTGAGTTTCTGGCTACCGTAAGGTTTCTCTGCCGGACTGCTCAAGGTTTCAAAGGCCATCTGGGCGATCGGCATCCCGAGATAGAGAGTCACCGGCATGACGCCGATGTTGCTTAATTCTAGAGTCATCTTGAGCTCATTGCCAGGGTCAAGAAAGCCAGCGGTGGCGTGAACGATGACACCTAGGCGTCCGAGCGAACTCTTGCCTTCGAGCCGACCGACCATCTTGTCGCTAACGCCAGTAACTTCGGCTAGATTAGCCAAAACAAACTCGCCCGGATGCAAGACGAAGGGTCGATCGTCGCTGATGATGACCTCTTCCATCAGATCATCAACTGGCTGGCGCAGATCGATAACTGGTCGACCGGTGCGTTTAAAGACTAAAAAGGTTTGGTCCAGATGCAGGTCATAAGAGGCAGGTTGCAGATACTTTTCATCAAAGGGATCGATCTTGATCTCGCCCTTGGCTAAAGCAACTTTAATATCTCGATCGGATAGAATCATTGGCTGGTCTCCCTCTACTGAACTATTGCACTAACTATGTTAGATTAATAGCAATGGAACAGCAAAAACGCAACCAAAGATTTATTAATCGCCGAGCTACTTTTGACTATACTCTGACCGAGACAGAGACGGCCGGTTTGGTGTTAACCGGCGAAGAGGTCAAGGCGGCTCGTTTGGGCCGAGTCAACTTAACTGGTAGCTATGTCAAGGTCTTGTTTTTGGGTGGACAGGTACCCGAGCTCTGGCTCGTCGGGGCTAATTTTACCGGTACCCTTGACCCACAACGTAGTCGTAAGTTATTGGTGACTAAATCTCAACTCAAACAGTTAATCGGGCTGACGCAAGAGAAGCAGTTGACATTGATTCCGCTCTCGCTCTATTTTAGAGCCGGTCGTCTCAAGCTTGATTTTGCCGTAGCTCGAGGCAAGAAAAATTACGACAAACGCCAAGCGCTTAAAGAGCAGGATCTTGACCGACAGGCGCAAAGAGCGATGAAATAGTGGTCAATATTTCCCCTAAATTCGGCAATTGTGGATAAAGCCAATTGACTATTTCTGCCAACAAGGTAACATCTCACTATAGTGTAGGTGGAAGCTCATTAAACGAAATTATTTATTTGTTTTGTTAATTAATGAGCGTTTTACTTGGATGATACACTGGTAATCGGCTATGACCGCTTACTGGCGTATCAAATCCAGGTGGGACCACCTACTCTTTTTATTGAACAAATTATTTAGAATTAGAGATCGAGCCAGTGAACAGTCGGCGCTGGCAGTGGGCTGGTTGGATGAATTTGATCAAGGGCAGGAAGGACTATTTGAGTAATCTTTAGGTCTATTCCGGCCGGACAGCCTAGTAGATAGGTTTGATTATATAAGCGTAGAGGCTTAGCCCAGTGGAGATGACCATGGAGATGCAGATAGGGGCCAGTCACTGGCAGCGGCAGGTTGGGTGGAATGTGCGTCAAAAAGATGGTTTCTTGATCGATGGCGAGTCGGCCGAGATTTAGATCGGCAAACACCGGTTCGTTAAGGAGGCCAAAACCACCAATACCGGTAAAGCTATAACCCTGCCACTCAAACTGTTCGAGATGTAGATTAACGCCAAGCTCTCGGGTAATAGCATAGGCGCTGGTTGGCTCGTTATTACCGTGAATTGCACCCAGCTTAAAACCAAGTTCAACTATTGATTGATAGAGCTCTTTCAGGTATGGTAACTGTTCATCACGATTATTAATCGTATCGCCAAGTGAGAGCACTAAATGATACTCTGGATTTACAACCGTCGATAAAAGCTTGAGGAGCTTAGTCTTGGCCTCAATCGAGTGATGAAAATCGGTTATAATCCATAAAGTTAAAGAATGCATATGTCTAAGATACCAAAAATTGTCATCCTTGGTCGACCAAACGTTGGTAAGAGCTCGCTCTTTAATGCGTTGATTCGGCGTCGACAGGCGATCGTCAGCGCCAAAGCGGGCACGACTCGTGACTATATCACAGCTCATTTGATTATTAATGGTCAGCTATTAGAGCTGATCGATACGGCTGGGGTCGACCGCGATCTCAAGCTAGTCACTCTGGGTGGCGAGATGGAATCGATGCAACGGCTAGCGCTCGAGCAGGCCAGCGCCTTTGTTTTAGTTCTTAATGCCCGTGAAGGGCTGATGCCAGATGATCAGGCGATGATCAAAGCTTTAGAGAATCAAGACCGACCGGTCATTGTTTTCATTAATAAAGCCGAGTCTTGGCCACCAGTCGCCGAGTTTTATAAGCACCGCCTCGCCCCGATCGTAGTTGGCTCTGTGACGACCCGTCAGGGCCTCAACGAGCTTCGTCAAGCGATTTTAAGTGCCGTTGGGTTGTTAGATGAAGAATCGTCGCTCTCGGCCCAAATAGCTGACCTTTCGGTCTGTATAGCCGGTCGACCTAATGTCGGTAAATCCGCCCTCTTCAACGCTTTAATTGGACAAAAACGCAGTATTGTCAGTGAGCTCCATGGTACAACCCGCGACTCAGTCGATTATTTGATACACCGCCCCAACGGGAAGTTGATTAGATTTATCGATACGGCTGGTCTGCGACGGGCGGGTAAGATCGGCAATGCCAAGACCGGCGGCGATAAACTTGAACGCTATTCAGCTAACCGAACACTCGAGGCGATGCGTCGTTCTGACCTTGTTCTCGTAGTTGTCGATGCCAGCGAAGGGCTCACCAGAGGTGACGCTCATATCGCTATGAAAGCTCTCGCCGAGGAGCGACCGTATATCGTGATTTTAAATAAAGCCGATCTGCCTCGAGATGTTCGACTGGACCGAAGATTTCCTTTTATGTGGAGACGCCCGGTTGTCGAGGTCAGTGCCTTAGAGAACCAAGGGATTGAAGAGTTATTTACGACTTTGGAGCAAGAGATTGATACACTGGAGTCTTGATGATTCCAGGGATCGGGAAGAGCACGATACCGGCTCGACCGATAAT
>CAYGIW010000067.1:1342-3394 GCA_964350035.1 uncultured Candidatus Saccharibacteria bacterium | reverse complement strand
GCCTGCAACTTGGTTGACTCAGCCAGTTCGATCTCGAAACGGCCATCGGGCAGACGGCTGACTTTGGTGACGCGGTCCTTAATCAGTTCGATCTCGTGTAGCTTTAGCTGTTGATGAAGTTTAGCCATAAACTGCGGGCCACTGACCGGCTCGGTATGGCCAGGGTAGTTGTGGAGATCTGGTGCCATATCGGTGCGAGAGTGAATCTGCTCGCCGGCATCGATGATCGTCACCGGGTGACCAAATCTCTTGAGGTAAATCGCCGCACTGACCCCACCGGGGCCGGCTCCGATGACCACAGTTTGGTCAAACTCGTCGCTGGTTCCTAATTGAGTTGGTAGAGGGAGGGTTGAGGCTGTATCGCTTGACATTGGATTGCTCACTTTTCGACAGGTTGTCAGTTCTGGTTTTACTTAATATACTATAAGCGTAGATATATTTGAATCAAGGAGGAGTTATGAATCCCTATCAGCCAAATCGCCGCCGCCGCTTGGCCGCTGTCGTTGGGGGTTTTTTCGTATTAACAGTTCTGTTATTAGGCGCTCTCGTAAATACTCCTAATCAAACTGGCGTCAATGCCGATAGTTTGCCGACCTTCGCCGACGATCCTGACAATTCCGACGGTCCCTACACCTTTAATCCAGTCGATGCCAACGATAAATCGCTCGATAGCTATCTCGAAGCTACCCTCGATACTAATAAAAACTGTCAACCCGATACGCTCGAGACGGTTGGTTATACCGCCTCGACTGTCACCGATTCCACCCTCCGCCTATTTAGTAGCTTGCCGGCCGGGCAGTATATTGTCACCGCTTATGGTAACGACGAACCGCTCGTTGGCACGCTTTGTGTTGTCGCCGGCGGTAGCTCTAACGCCAACGGTCAGGCTGTCACCTTGGTGCCAGGTGGCGATCCGGTCAAAATTACCTTAGTTGAGTTGTCGAATTAGTCTGGGCAAAGGAGTAGCAGAGGAGTTCATGATTAGCCGCCCATTTAGCGCTTGGCGCTCTCTCGCTCTCGCCCTTGGCTTGGGGCTCTGCTTACTGGTGCCGACTCAGGCGCAGGCACAACTCTCGGGTAATCGTCGCACTCAAACTACTAGCCTACCGACCAACAACCCTAGCGTCACCCTCAACCAAGAGTACGCACAGGTGAGTCAACGGATTGAAACGCTCAAGTCTCAGGCGATCTCGGCGATCGATCAGGCCATTTTGCGTGAAACTGACGATACGCGCTTAGCCTCGCGGCTGCGTCAAATCGTCACCAAGTGCAATCTCGCCATAACCGATAATGTTAATGGTTTTAAGGCGAATAACGACACCAATTTTAGCTCGAACTCTGGCCAGACTGGCTTGGCTCTGACGCAAAGTCTAGCTGCGCGGTCGGCCACGGCTCAACTCGAACACCAGGCCGATGCGGCTATCTCCGAAGTTAATGCTTTATTACGCAACACCGCTAGCCTCGAAGCCCGTCGGCTCGAGAACTTGCCGAATCAGGCGGCGGCCTATTCTAATTTTCGTTCCGCTCCGCTGACGAGCTCGGTTTTACAGCGCTCGATCCCAACCGATGCCACCTTGCCCGACTTTTCGCGTCGTTATAACAGCTTGAGCGGCGGTCGCGCCTATGTCCCTAACTACACGACTTACCTGCCGCAACGGCTCCAGTCAGGTAACACTATCTCGCTCTCGCGAATCGTTAGCTACGAGGCGCTCAAGACCGGTCAACGGCTGACGCAACAATCGTTCAACCAGATCTTTACTAACATTGGCCAGACGCTCGGCGGGACTCTGGGGGCTGATTTGTTGGGCATTCGCGCACAACTCAGTTTCTATTCTATTAATGGAGAGAGTTTTACAGTCAAGATTCAACCGCTTTCAGGTAGTACTAATGATTCTGCTCCTGGTACTGGCGGTCAGGCTACCAGTTTTACGGTTGGCGATGGGGCCAATACTCAAAAGCTTAAGTCCGGTAGTTATTTAGTTCAATTTACTTCGAACGGTAAAACCGGCGCGAACTGCGGACAACAAGGTTACGGTGTCCGCGCTGGCGTAG
>CAYGIW010000067.1:0-1242 GCA_964350035.1 uncultured Candidatus Saccharibacteria bacterium | reverse complement strand
GTCTCAATTAACGACAAAGCTCTGCGAGCCAAAACAGCTCTCGAGCGGCTCTACAATCAGGTAGCGGCTGGTCGGCTGAGTGTCGATGCCGCTGAGTCGCAGTCGCAAACCATTATTAATAATTTCAAGGGAGATCTCAATCAGATCTTGGCGAAATTAGCCAAAACAAACCCCTCATCCGAGGCTCTGCGTTCGGCTTACGCCTACTCACAGGCGATTGTTGATGATTTGCGTAATCGTAACGGCTCGGTGGCCGATGGTTATCGCCAACAAAAGACCGACAACCCGGGCACACCCTCTGGCCCTTATCTGGCTTATCAGACGAAGTTAGTCAGTGTCTATCGTCAAGGCCTCGAGGCGGCAGATCTACGCCTCAACAACCGCGGGACTCGCACCACTGTTGTAGCCGACCTTAACAAGATAGTGACTGACACCGAGAAAAAAGAGCAGATCCTCACCAGTGCCTTTACGGCTGCCAACGACGGTATTATCGAGAGCGCCTTGCGCCGCATTCGTAACCAACAGTCTGAGGCCTTTGCCAAGGCGATGGCCGAACGGCTCAAATCTGCCGAGTCTCGCTTAAATGATAAGGAAGAGGATCTGTCCGAGGCCGAGCTAGCCCTGGTCGAGTCAGCCAAGGCGCAGATCTCGCAAGTCGCCGGCAATGCCCTCAACTCAATCGATCGAATCTATCAGACGGTGCTGAGCTCTGGCATTCCGACTCAAATCGATGGCGTAATTGGCCGTAACCCTCTCCAAGAGGCCAAGTTTAGAGTCGCCGCCCAAGTCGAGAAGATCACTCCACTTGCCGAGCAGCGGATTAATCGGATCTCGACCGAGTTTGCCGCCGAAGCCACGGTCTCGGCTCTGGCCAAGGAGATTGTTGCCAAATATGCGACTGCCGAATTGGTCAACTACAAACAAACCGTCAAAGAGCTAGAGACATATTTCTCGGCAGGCGATCCCACCCGTCAAAAATATAATAAGCAGGTTCGCAACTTACAGAAAAAGGCCGAGGGCTGTAACAGCTTGCTCTGTAATATTGGCCGCGTGGCGACAGGAGTCGGTAGCGCATTAATTCAGAAACAAACCGGGATCAATATTCCGAGCGAGGCCCTGAATAAGGTTGTCGGTATCCGCGACCCCCAGGTGGTAGCTGGTTATGGTAGAGCCGGTATCTCGAGCTTGCCGAATTCTCGTGGTGGCTGCTTTGGCAGCTTACCGTCCAAATGGCGTCCGCAA
>CAYGIW010000066.1:0-3433 GCA_964350035.1 uncultured Candidatus Saccharibacteria bacterium | reverse complement strand
CGGGGGTAGGATTTGAACCTACGACCTTCAGGTTATGAGCCTGACGAGCTACCGGACTGCTCTACCCCGCGTCAAGCCAAACTGTATCAGAAATCATCGATTTTGACAAGTAGCGAGCGCCCATCACCCTACCAATGATTTCCACAACCAGATATCCAGGTGATCGCTTTTCAATTTTCCATCCGTCTGTTAGCTTAAAAATACTCAACTCATCAACGCTAAGAAGGGACAACGATGGAACGACACTCCCGACAACCAGATAGCCCGACCATCATCGGCAGCCAGGTCAAGCTCAACGGTAACCTCATCGATTCGCAAGATATTATCGTTAATGGTCAGTTAACCGGTGAACTCAAATCAGATAAACAGGTTCAGATCGGCGAAAGCGCCGAGATCAACGGTCCAGTCAGCGCCGATCATATTATTGTGGCCGGGGTGGTTAAGGGCGATATTGTCGCTCATTCTCGGCTCGAAATCACTAAATCTGGCCGAATTTTTGGCAGTATCGTCACCAAAATTCTCTCGGTCGAGGCTGGTGCGACCCTCGTTGGTAATTGCAAAATGAACGAAGATGGACAGGGCATTCAGCAGTCTTCTGAAGAAAGTTCAGACGAATAATCAATTATCCGCCGCCAAAGATGAAGAGGCAGAGTGTACTACTATATTTTGGCCGAGAAATTAACCGCGGCCGAACAAACTCGCCTGAACGGCCTCAAAACTCTTCTGGCCAATCTAGGCATTGCCGGAGAGTTTAACCAGATCAGTCCCCTACGGAGCGCCAAAGACCAGATCGAACTGGCTTTAGCTCGTAAATTTAATAGCATCATTGCTGTTGGCGACGACGGTCACCTTAACCAGATCGCTGGACTGGTTGGCTTAGCCGAAACCGGCTCATTCGGAGCCATACCGTTGGGTCAAAACCCTCACTATGAACAGTTCTTCGGCAAAGCGACCATACCCGAGGCCTGTCAACTGCTCTTAAAGAGACCAATTAAAGAGATCGATTGGCTCGAATTGAACGCCGAGGCCGGTAGCTATGATACCGTCGAGATTAGAACTGTTGAACCTGTTAATTTCTGTTTCAGCTATACTGATAGCCTCTTAGCCGATCAGGATTGGGAGATCACCGGTCTGTTATCTCGGGCCAGTATAGAGGTCAACGCCAGAGTCACCATCTATCCACCGCAGACTACGACTAGTGGTTGGCGTCTGCCCTGGAAACGCCCGTCAACGACAGTCGAAGGAGATCGCCAAAGCTTCTCGCAAATCACCGTCGATCAATGTCGACTCGAAACCAATCCGCCGCTACCTACCTGGCATTTAGAGACTCAGTTGACCACCAAGCCGTTAAGTCTAAAATTTCATCCACTAGGCTTGAAAATAATTGCCTCTCATGATATAACTGAACCAAGACCAAATATTTGAGACAAGGATTAACCGATTAGTAAACCACTCTTAGCCAATGATCAATTAAATCACGATTATTTTGTTTTAATTGGTGAGGATGGCAATAACTACGGTTCAGTCAATGTTGATCAGGCCAGATGGCTCGCTTTAGAGCAAGGGCTTGATTTGGTTCTAGTTAATCCAGCCGCCACACAACCGGTGGTTCGACTGATTGACTATGGTAAATTTCTCTACGAACAGGAGAAAAAAGAGAAACGACAGCGCGCCCGTCAACACGCCGGCGAACTTAAAGAGGTTAAACTCTCGTTTAAGATCGACGAGCATGATTTCCAAACTAAACTCGAAAGAGCCAAAGGATTTCTTGACGCTGGCATGAAAGTCAAAGTTTTTCTCCAGCTCCACGGTCGTGAGAATATCTTTGCCGACAAAGCCTTGGCGATTATTCGCCGCTTTCAGGTAGAGCTTGATGCAGATTACGAATCGGAGCCACAAAAAGTGGGTAATCGCTATCTGACCATCCTCCGCAAACGCAAAGGAAGCTAAGATGCCTAAGCTGAAAACCATCAAATCAATCGCCAAACGCATTGCCAACATTACTAAAAATGGCAAGATTATGCGTCAAAATACTAGTGCTCAACATCGCACCACTGGCAAAAGCAAGCGCACCTTGAGCGAATCAAAGCAAAAACTACCGTTAGGCAAGGCCGATGCGAAATCTATCGCTAAGCATCTCCCCTACGGCGTCTAAACCATTAGCAATTAACACCTCAAAGGAAAGATATGCCAAGAGTTAAAAGAGGCACGGTTGTCCGTCGCCGACATAAAAAGTTATTAGCTTTAGCCAGCGGTTATAAATTAGGTCGAAGTAAGCTATTTCGACTCGCTAAACAGGCAGTTATCCGAGCTGCCGAGTACGCTTATCGTGACCGCAAGGTTAAGTCACGTGTTTTTCGAGCCCGCTTCATTAGTAAAATTAATGCTGCCGTCCGGATGCACGATCTAACTTATTCGACTTTCATGGCCGGCTTGAAAAAGGCCGAGATCGAGCTCAACCGCAAGGCCTTAGCCGAGCTAGCTGAGTTTCATCCAGCCGAGTTCGATGCTATCGTCAAACAGGTCAAACAAGTCCTCGCCAAGTAAACTGACCACAAGACTCACACAGATAAGTTTATATCTCAAGAATCAAGAGCAGCTAAGCTTTAAAAGAAGCCTATATCGCACGTATACTTCTGAGATAGAACGAAGAGAACGCAACCCTTCTTTGAAGAATATCACTAAGATTGCGCAAGCACTCGAGATTTCATTACGTGACTTGTTCTCTTTTTAACTCTCTTTAAGACTAGAAACACCATTCTAACCTTGACAAGCGGGCTTTTTTATGGTATAAATACACGCTAGCATTGAGCTAGACTAACCAAGGGTATGTTCCCGGGATTTACCAGGTCTCCTGAGGTTGGATTTACAAGGACAAAGACGATGACGGCAACGATCACGTCTCCGACCGAGCCCCAGATCGCGCAGGTTAAGATGCTCGTCGAGCACGTCGTTCGCAAGAGCGGCGTCGACTTCGACGGTCTTCAGCGTCTCATCGAGAAGGGCGGTGAATTCCAGGACGGACTCGTCTCGCTGATCACCCGCCTCTCCCGCCAGGAGAATCCGTACGCCGACGAGAAAGAGGAGCAGGACTGCTACTACCCGGAAGGATGGACGGTCGCACCTCTCAACGTCCAGGCGGATCGCCTGGCCTCCGTGTTCCCCGGTCTCGACATCGTCTTCCAGACTTCCGGCAGCGAGCCGCTGGGTGACGGGTTCGCCCTGATCCCGAAACTCTCGGCTATCGCCCGGATCGCGGGAATCGAAGACCCCTACGGCGCCGGTTACGGCCGGCTCGTCGAGCACGTCCTGGGCCACATCGGCCAGTCCCGCCGTTTCACCAACTACCGAGACAGACAGCTCGGCCCCGACGATCTCCGGATCAACGCCGAGACTCGTGCGCTGCTCGCGATGCTCGAATCAGAGACGCCTA
>CAYGIW010000065.1:0-3460 GCA_964350035.1 uncultured Candidatus Saccharibacteria bacterium | reverse complement strand
GTCTTAGCCAGAGCTAATCTCGCTGACTTCATTCAACTTAAACATGAAAAAAATATCTTTGGCTCGCAGCTTAGTCTCGAACTCAAAACCGAGGGGATTGATCGCTACCTGAAGATGCTGGCTAGTCAAATCGATCGCGAGGCTGTCGATGCCAAAATTGCTATCGCTGCCGGCCAACTCTCGGTGACGGCGCCGAGCCAAACTGGACTCAAGCTCGACCTCGAGGCCAGCAAGACCGCCCTGATCCGCCTCCTCTCCCCAAGCCTCCTCGACCCTGAAAGTCTCGCTTCGAATAGTCCAGCGGCCGCAGATAGCGGCAATACTAGCCCAAGTCCGGCTCTACCGAACGAGAGTAAAACTCAACCGTTGGTTTGGCTCTTAACGATTAAAACGATCGAGCCAGAGATTAACGGGCAATCGATCACGAATCTCGGGATCAAAGAGCGAATCGCCGTTTCGACCACCGACTTTAAAGGTAGCCCAAACAATCGAGTCGAGAATATTCGACTGGGTACGCGGCTCTTTAACGGGATTATTCTCTCGCCGGGCGAGCAGTTTAGCGCGGTTAAGTCGCTGGGGCGGATCGACGAATCGGCCGGCTTTAAGCCAGAACTGGTGATTAAACAAGATCAGCTCGTCCCCGAGGTTGGCGGTGGCCTCTGCCAAGTTAGTTCCACTCTATTTCGGGCGGCTCTCAACGCTGGGCTGCCAATTGACGAAAGACGCAATCACCGCTTTCGAGTTAGCTACTACGAGGCTCGGCCAAGCGTCATCGACCCAGAAGATTACGTCACCAATACTGCCAAAACTTTGGTTGGCCTCGATGCCACTATCTACGATCCGGCCCCAGATTTTAAGTTCACCAACGACACCGGTAAACATCTGTTGATCGTCGGCAAGCTCGAGGGCACGCGGCTGACTTTTGAGTTATTTGGTAGCAAAGATGGCCGTCAGGTCTCGATCGAGGGTCCGTTTATTACTTTTAACGCCCCGGCGCCCACCGAGATTGTTTATATCGATGAGCCCAACCTACCGCTCGGGCAGACTAAGCTCAAAGAAAAAGCCCACGGAGCCACTAAAGCCTATTTCAAATATAAAGTTAAGCGCGATGGCGCTACCTTACAGGAAAAAACTTTCACCAGTAGCTATACGGCTTGGCAGGCAAAGTATTACCGAGGCACCGGAGCTGCTGCTGCTTCGGCGACGCCTTCGCCAACCGCCACTGCCTCGGCAACGCCAACCGCAACGCCAAGCGAAACGGCCGTCAACGATGCCGGTGCGACAGTCGCCGCAACTCCGACACCAACTCCAACTCCATAAGTTATCGACTAAGAGATAGCTAAGAGATATCGGGCTTTTTAGCTAAGAAGAATCGCTTGGCCGTATCCTCAACAATTTTGTCGACGATAGTTAAGATATCGACAGTCGTGTAACGACGCGGCAGATTGACCGAGAGCCAATTCGGCGACTTATAGGGCAGATGCTGAAAGCGGCGAGCAAACGGCTTGGCCGAGCCGATCGCAATCGCATACGGCAGCCAGGCAGCGAATAACGCCAGATCAGATAAGCTAGCCACGGTTTCGTCTTTGAGCTGAGTTTTGAGCCGTTGACGCCAAACCGCCGCCACGATACGACCGGCACGCGTTCGGTAAGGGACATGAATTAAGAATCGATAGAGCGCCTGCGAATAGACCATTCCCAGAATCCAGAGCAAGGCAGTCCAAATATTTTCGGCCGCCCAAAAATAAGATAAAATACCGCCGGCAAAGCTGCCGTAAAAAACTAACACGGCGATGATCCGTAAGCGAAACTGCTTGGCTAAGATATCAGCCTGAAAGTAACCGGCGGTAATTAGCTCTTGATAGAGACCGGTAACGGCCTGAGAGATACGACTCGAGAAAAACTCCCGGTTGAGATTTTTTTTAATTAGTTGACCGCTCGCCACTAGGTTGGCGCGATCAAAAACTTGCTCTAAAATTAAGCGTTCAAAGGCAGTCAACAGCCGATCGTGCCGCCAATCGACTTTTTGGGCGTAGCCAAAGCTACCGTCCGCCTTGGCGACAATATCGAGATAACCCCGACGGGCTAAGTCTAGTAGAGTCGCTGCAATCGCCTGGCTGCGAATTCGGCCATAGACCAAAGCCGAGGTGGCAGCCGGACTCAAAACCGCCTGAACTAAGTTGGGATCATCGAGGCGACCGGGGAGTCGTAAAAAGATATCCTTAGCCCGCCAGAGCACAATCAGCCCAGTCAAAATCAACAGTATGAAGGCGATAAAGATCGAAAGCACCGCCGCCTCGACTGCGGTAAGTCTGACCAAGAGGCCACGCCAATCGTCGGCGCCAAAGAGGGGAAAGAGCTCGGGTGGATAGTTTAAGGTGATAGTCAGCGTTGCCCCGGGATCGATGACATCGGCGGTAAAGATTAATTGATTGCCCTGAGCCCTGGTCGCCAAATTCTCGACACCGTGAACGCCGTAAAAGTGCGGCTTGGCCGAGGCTAGCTCGGGAGCTAACTCGATCACCACTTTGACTTCTCGGTGCTGACTGAGATATTGGCTCGAGAGCTGAAAGCGTTGAGTGGTGACATAGCGCTCGATATCTAAACTATAATTGAGGTCGGCTGAGCTCTGTTCGATCTGCCCATCGGCTAAAATCTTGATCGTTAGCGTCGAATCAGAGTTAGCAGTGAACGAGGTCTGCGCCCGGAGTGAACTAGGTATGGCCAACAGCAAAAAAGCCGGCAGCGCTAACCACGCCAACCGAAGGAAAACACCGTTTGAGACCTTCAAGCGGTGAGGTAGGTAAAACTCCCCCCTTCTCTGCATATGACAATGATAACAAACTCTGGACAAAGAAGGAAAATTAGCCTATAATCAATTCAGCTTCTCTTCTTGAGAGCTCACAAATACCCACCAGTATTTAATGCGATGGTTACGACTATGCCGCATTCAAGAAAGGCCTCATGCCAGAATCCACCAACACTGAGTTGATCAGTAAATATCAAGCTAATAAAAAAGATACCGGTAGCACCAGCGTTCAGATCGCTTTGTTAACTCAAAAGATCAACGATTTGGTGTCGCACTTACAAACTCACAAAAAAGATCACGATAGCCGCCGCGGCCTCTTGATGATGGTCGGCAAGCGTCGCCGTCTCTTGCTTTACCTCAAAAAGCACGAGCTTAAAGCCTACGAAAAGCTGATCGCCGACCTCGGTTTGCGCAAGTAAACTCAATCGATCAAAGAAAATCCCCAGTGTCATCGCGACACCGGGGATTTTTGATATTGAGGCAATCATGCTCTGGCCCAACGAATTGGGGTTGCTTGTCGATAGCAGACAGAGCTAGACTGCTTTGTCACTGGCAATATAGCAAAATACTACTTAAGAATCAAGAAGAGCTAGATAAAGAAGTCCCCCGCCCTAGCTAGGGCGGGGGACGGAGACTAGTTCAACGATGGGT
>CAYGIW010000064.1:337-3472 GCA_964350035.1 uncultured Candidatus Saccharibacteria bacterium | reverse complement strand
CCCAAATATCTGGGCCTTTGCCGGCAGCCAACGCCTCGACAACCGTCTTCTCATAATCTAAGTAGGCCGGCACGACTTGGTAATCGATGACTTTTTCTTTATTTTTAACTTTCCAGTCGGCGATTATCTTGTTAAAGGCCTGACCCTTGTCCAAATCTCCCTCTGGTCGCCAAACGATCAGCTTGTTGGGATCGCGATTGAGAGTATTAGTACTCGTCGCGGTAGTTTGAGCGGTAGAATTAACCGACTGGGAGCCCCTGACGCGGTTATAGAAAAAATAAACCAGCCCGCCAACCAAAGCGATGAGAATCAGGCCGATGACGATAGGGCGCAATCTATCCATTATCTTTTCATTATAGTTGCCGTAAGGCGGCGGTGGCTAGCGTGGTCAGCTGATCGAGCGTCTGAGTGAGGTTGCCGGTAGCTCGCCAGAGCTCGAGCGCCTGTTCGGTAGCTTTGGCCAGCTCGGCCTCGCGGCCGGTATTGAGACTGATAGTTATCCCCAGGTCGTTTAAGAACGGTTGATTTATCGGCTGTCGAATAGTCGGGTCAAGGACTAAACTGCTCTGCGACGGTAGTCTTTCGGTAGAACGGGCGTAGCGCGCCGCATTAGCTCGGGTTGTCAGCCAAGTCGCCAACTGTAAAGCCGTTGCCTTGTTTTGACTCTGTCGAGTGATGCCCATCGCCATGCCTTGACCAAGATTGAGCGGTCGAGCGCTATCGCGGATTTGGGGCAGGCTGGCGGTAGTGTAGCGAAAGCTGGGATTTTGCTGTTTGAGTTCTTCAATGCGATAAGAGTAGTCGATATAGATCGGTAGCTCTCCACTCAGCCACTCCTGCCAAGCGCTTCGGTCGGCCGGCGGCTGATAGTTAAAGCTGAGCCAAAAGCCCAACGCCTCGAGACCGCTATCAACCGGCTCGCCGTTGGCCTTGACTGTCGCCTGGTTAAAGAGGGCGGTTCGGAGATCCTGACTAAAGAGCTCGGTGCCGTTTTGCGCCATCAATAGATATAGTAAGTCGGTCGCCTGAGGCACGCCGGCGGTACCGCCAAGATTAACGATCTTTTGATCGGGATTTTTTTGCGCCAACGATTGAAGCTCATCCCAATAGAGCGGCGGGTGACTCTGGCCTAATTTAGTTAAGCGATCAAGATTGATGAACAGCCCCAGGTTATCCGAGGCCAACGGTAGGGCATAGACCTCGGACTGCCTAGCTAAGGTCTGATTAAAGAACGGTAAAAAATACTCATCGAGAATCTGGGCATTAGTTGGCGTTGGAGCGACTTTGCGAAAGAGACGCTTGGTTGGCACCAGACCGTACGCCTGCGCCAGGCTATTTTCGGGTAGGGGAACGAGCTGCTGTCGATGCCGCTTGGCTAAGCGATCCGGCAGAATTAAGAGATCTGGACCGTTGTCTAGCTCGGCGAGCTCGTTAAAGACCGCCGGCTCGAAGATACTTGGCTCTTGTTCGATGTAGCTGACCTTGATGCCAGTTTGGGCCGACCACTCATCGAAGAGTGGCGTTAAGCTGTCGCTCCGATCAAAGATACCCCAGATGATTAACGGAGTGCCATTGGCATTAGGTTTGGTTTGAGTAGTGATTTTTGTTGAGGCGACATTTTGGTTGATCGCTACGGCAGTGGGTTGAACGTTTTGCCCCTGCTGGCTCTGATTATTATTCAATAGCAAATAAGCCAAGCCGCTGGCCGACAGAATAATCACCGCGATTAAGCCATAAAGTATACGTTTGAGTTGGATCCGCCCCTCCTTTGGTGCCCGATCGACCGAAACCGATTAGCTTATTCTAATTTGAGTCCCTTGATGAACTCGGCAATCTCGGTTTTGGTCTCAGGGTTTTTTAGGGCAAAGTGAATATTGGCCTTAACGAAGCCAAGTTTGTTACCGATATCCCAATAGCTTCCTTCGATAACCTGACCGTAGACCGGTTCGATCTCGATGAGCTTAGATACCGCATCGGCCAGCCAGATCTCGTTACTCTTACCCGGTTTGGTCTCGGCCAAGAGGGCCATGATGGTAGGCGTAAAGAGGTAGGCACCGATACTAAAGTAGTGGCTGGGAGCTTGATCGGGCGCCGGTTTTTCGACGATGCCGCGAATGCGGAGCGGTCGGTCGGTATCGTTGTCGATGGCGACACAGGCGTAGCGTTTGCAGTAATCAGGAAAAGTCGCCTCGTCCCGGCTTTCAACCAAGGCTAAGACCGATTGTCCGGTCTGTTCATACGCCTCGATCAGTTGGGCGATATGTGGAGTCTTGCCTTCGAAGATATCGTCGCCCCAGACGATGACGAACGGTTCGTCACCCACTAGCTCGCGGGCCATCAGGATAGCGTGGCCATTGCCCAGCGGTTCGGGTTGATAGCAGAACGAGACCTTGACCAGTGTATTGATCTCGCGAATTTGGGCTAAGAGCTCGTCTTTGCCGGCCTCGGCCAGACGCTTTTCGAGATCGGGTTGAGGCTGAAAATAGCCCTCGATGGCTTTTTTGGTCGGATGATTAACAAAGATAATCTCCTCGATCCCCGAGGCAACAGCCGACTCGACCAGATAGTGAATAACCGGTCGATCGACGATCGGGACCATCTCTTTGGGGATGCTTTTAGTGGCCGGGAGCATGCGGGTACCAAAACCGGCGGTGGGGATAACTAATTTACGGATCTTCACTTGCACTCCTAACTAGCGGAATTGATTTTGAGGCTACGGGCCCGACTGCGTTCGAGCTTGGGGACTCGAATCAACAGTACACCATCTTTGAGGCTGGCCTCGGCTCGGTTGGAGTCGACGGCGACCGGAAAGATATAGTTACGCGCAAAGGTGCCCCAGTAGCACTCTTGAATAAAATACTCATCGCGACTAATACCGAGCTCGTTTCGCCTCTCGCCCTTGATCGTGACCATTTCGTCGGTCACAGCGACTTCGAGATCGTCCTCGCTGACGCCGGCGATGGGCGCTTTAATAATAATTTCATCGGGAGTTTGAAAGGCGTCAATGGCTAGTTGCCCCTCGTACTCGTCGGTGATCCAGTCGGCGGTATTGTCTTGACTCATATGCCCCTCTCAATCGTATTTTAGCGACTGGTTTGACAGAGAACAAGCCCTAAGCTACGATAGGCACTGTAG
>CAYGIW010000064.1:0-327 GCA_964350035.1 uncultured Candidatus Saccharibacteria bacterium | reverse complement strand
CTGTAGTAGGAGGGTGTGTGCAGACTCAAAATTGGCGAAACTGGTGTTGGCTACTCCTAGTCTTGTGGTTAGTTTGGCCTCAGGTATCGCTTGCGGCTTTTAATCAAAATAGCGTGCTCGACGAGGCCGCCTTTGTTAATAAAGATGCTTATACCGAGGCTCAGATTCAGAGCTTCTTGGTGACTCAAGGTAGCTTTTTGGCCGGCTATCGGGTCGAAAATCGTTCGGCGGCCAATGTTATCTATCAGGCCGCTCAAGATAATAATCTTAATCCACAGGTGATTTTAGCCACCCTGCAAAAAGAGCAGTCCCTGATCGGCGTCTCTA
>CAYGIW010000063.1:0-3521 GCA_964350035.1 uncultured Candidatus Saccharibacteria bacterium | reverse complement strand
ACCGGACTCACGCAAGTCCGAGAGCATCGGTCGCTTATCTGGTCGCTGTTCAACAGCTCTTGAGAGCTGGGAGAGGGCGATCACCGGCACATTGATCTCACGGGCCAGAGTCTTGAGCGAGCGGGAGATCTCGCTAATCTCTTGAACACGGTTATTCTCGTTACCACGGCTCCGCCCCTCCATCAGTTGTAAATAGTCAACCACAACCAAATCGAGACCCTTGTCCATCTGTAAGCGTCGGCATTTGCTCCGGATCTCCATAATATTCAAAGTCGGCGAGTCATCGATAAAGATCGGCGCTTCGGCCAGGGTGCCAAAGGCGTAGCCAATCTTCTCGAAGTCCTCGTCAGTCAAGTTACCGGTGCGAATGCGCCAAGAGTCAACGCCGCTTTCGAGCGAAGTCAGTCGATCGGCTAACTGATCGCGACCCATCTCTAAAGAGAAAAAGGCGACGGATTTCTTTTCTTTAATTGCGGCATGGGCGGCGATATTAGTGACGATCGCCGTTTTACCCATACTCGGGCGAGCCGCAATGATGACCAAATCAGACCGCTGCAAACCAGAGAGCAGGGCGTCAAGATCGCGAAAGCCGGTGGGAACGCCACGCAAAACACCTTTATTCTTGTGTAGTTCATCGATACGCTCAAAACTTTCGGCCAGAATATCCTTGATCGCCACAAAGTTCTGCTTAAGCGAACGCTGCGACACTGCAAACAGTGACTGTTCGGCGTTATCGAGCACCTTAGCAATATCAAGCTCCTCATCGAAACCCAGTTCGCCAATCTTGGTTGAGGCCTGAATTAAACGACGTAAGGTTGCTTTTTGTCCGACGATAGCAGCGTAATGCTCGACGTTCGAGGCCGAGGGGACGGAGTTAACCAAGGTGGTCAGATAGGTTGCCCCACCAACCGACTCGAAATGCTTGGCCTTTTCTAGCTCTTCACTAACCGTGACCAGATCGATCGGCGAGCGATGCTCAAAAAGATTCAGCATCGCTTGGTAGACCTGACGATGGGCTTGATGATAGTAATCTTCGGGACTGACGATATCGGCCACACGGGCGATAGACTCTTGTTCGATCAGAATCGAACCGAGAACCGACTGTTCGGCCTCGTGGCTTTGCGGCGGAATCTTAGGAGAGTTCTGACTCATAAGCCACTTCCACCCAGGAGGGCTTCGGCCTGGCTGGCCAGATCGTGCTCGGTCTTTTGGACAGTCAGCATGATAGCGATCGGCCGCTCGAACTCTGCACTTAGCTCCTGTTCAAGCTGTTGGCGAATCGCTAACTGCATCAATCGAGTCTTGTGTAGCTCAAAGCTGACGCGGAGCTCAAGCCGAGGCGGCACGAAGCTCAAGAGCTCAGTCGACTTGAGGATAGTTAAGACGGTCTTAGGGAGCTCAGAGCGCTGGAGTAGCTTTTCCAGACCTTGCTTATACTCTGCCGGCGTTAGCTCAGAAGCTGCTGCACTTGATGCGACTGTCTCGGTCGCCGGCTGAGAGGAGAGTGTTTGTAAAATTGGCGCCGTCTTAGGCGGCGGCTGGGATGGCTGGACTGACTGCTCGCCGATCGGACCGCTTGAACTCGGTGAACTAGTCAAAGGTGCCGAGCTCGAGCGGTGAGGCGATTGCATCGCTTTAGGTTCGGTATCGGCTATAACAGGTGAGGTATCGTTTAGCAGATAATGCAACACTAACCAGTCGTGTCCCAGAGGTAAGCCCTGTTTCAGACGATTGGCCTGGAGCATTCGCGCCACCAGACCAAACGGCACAGCCTGACCAGCCACCAAGCGCCGCTCCAGCTGGGTCAAGCTAGATTCGAGCAGTTCATTGAGCTGACCACCGCGTTGCCGATAGGCGTCGACAGAATCCCACCAACTTGCCAACCGCTCCGGCACTAGTTGGGTTTGGGTCATGAGGTCAAGTAGCTCCTCGACCAGCTGAACCTCTGGTAAGCCTAATTCTTGGGTCACGGCCTGTCGGTCCAAAGATTGACCCGACTCACTCCGTAAGGCCAGACGCTCTAATAAGCCCAATGCGTCGCGATAAGAGCCATGAGCCAGTTCCGCCAGGAGTAGCAAGCCGTCGTCAGTCACCTGAAGCTCTTTCGCCACAGCTACTCGGCGCATCGCCTCGACCAACTGCGAGGGTTCTGGCAGTTGAAATCGATAGTGCTGACAGCGCGAGATAATGGTGGGTAAGAGCTTGCGCGGTTCTGTCGTGGCTAGAATGATGATCAGATGGCTCGGCGGCTCCTCAAGCGTCTTGAGTAGGGCGTTATTGGCCTCTTTGGTTAACATGTGCGCCTCGTCGATGATGACGATCTTATGGGTTAGCTCTTGCGGCGGAAACTTTAACTGCTCCAACAGCCGGCGCGTCTCTTCGATACCCCGATGCGAGGCGGCATCGATCTCGATTAGATCTAAAGCTCGACTCGAGAGCATCGCCAGACAGGCTTCGCACTGATTACAGGGTTCGCCCTGGTTCGGAGCTTGGCAGTTGATGGCCCGACTAAAGATTCGAGCGGTACTAGTCTTGCCGGTACCTCGGCCACCCGAAAAGAGATAGGCCTGAACCAGTCGTTGACTCGAGAGGGCCTGCAGTAAGGCTTTGACCACAAACTCTTGACCAATCAATTGATCAAAGCGTTGCGGGCGATAGAGTTGGTAATAGGCCATAACATAAGCATCATAACAGGCATTGCCGCAGTCTGGCGCCTGGCTACTCCTGATGTTGTCCACATTTTTTCAACAGAGGCGGGAGCGTCACCAGCTCAAACGAAGTTGTATTTCCCGAAAATACTGGCTAAAATGGTGAGAGAGGGAGCCAGATGCAAAATCGTGAGTTTTATCGACAGGTCGCCAAAAAGCTCGATCTCCGTCCACCTGAAGTGGCCCTACTTTGGCAAGCGACTCAACAGATTTTAGCCGAAACCCTAGTCGAAAACGACGAGATTCGCCTGAAAAAGTTCGGGGTTTTGCATTTAGTCAACCATAAAAGTCGCACCGTACCTGATCCACGTAATCGCACTCAAAAATTAGTGGTGATGACCCGTCGTTTAGTTAAGTTTCGCCCCTCCGAAGAGTTAAAAAAGCTGATCCGCCAACCAGCCACCGCCAGCGATTCTCAATCGAAACCTGAATCAAACCCTGAATCGAGCGTCGAGGCACCGGAAATTCCAGCCGTCACCAACTCCAGCCAATCAGCCGTTCTCGAGACCAATTCTCTCCCCAGTCGAGAGGACAAGGTATCAAAGCCGGTCAATCCATCCTTAACCGCACCGGAAAATATCGAGTTTATCGAGCTAGCTGACCTGACCATCGATCCTAATACCTTGGCCCTCATACCGGCCAATGTTGCCCGCAAGTACCAAATCGCTGCAATCGAAAAGACCAAAACCAGTCTCACCTTGGCAATGATCGACCCTGGCGATAAAGAGGCGATCGATTTCGCGAGTCTATTAACTGGACTAACGGTGACGCCCAAATTAACTACCGCTAGCGATCTCGAACACGCCTTTGATC
>CAYGIW010000062.1:0-3576 GCA_964350035.1 uncultured Candidatus Saccharibacteria bacterium | reverse complement strand
CTGTTGAGTCAGCTTTGGCTCAGGATTTGTGGTTGCTACTTTATCAGCTGACGGCCTTGGGGCTATTTTCCCGTGTCGCACATTATCAGTTTTAACTGGTTGAGGCTTAGTGTCTATTGGAGCATCATTAGCAGTCGGCGCGGTTGGTCCACTGGCCTTAATCGCCTGCTGCTCGGCAAAGTCCTCTGGGTGAACGTAAAACGGTGTTCCCTCTTTGGAACGGATCTTGAAGAGTTGTTTATCCCCTATCTCGACGGTGGCCGGTAACGGCGCTAGCGGTTCGTAGGGCTTGTGCTCAACCTTGTACTGGTACTCGCCATCGACTTCGGTAAAGACACCGGTGCGTGTGGTGGCCGAGGCGGTGCGTAGCGAGATCTGTTCGGCGACTGCCTCGCGGTTAGCTGAATATTTAGTACGAGAAGCTTCGATTACCGCTTGGCGGTTACCGGCTAACTCAGCCTCGGGTGGTAAGGTTTGCGCCGAGAAAGGCACGGCCGTGCGGGCATCGATCGCCATCTTGAGATAGACCTGATAGTTATCAAGTCGGACGAGATCGTCAGCGTTAAAGACTGGAGAGAACTCGCGCTCGAGTACTCCGGCATCGGTTGAGCCGACTCTAAACGAGATGATGGTACCAACGTTACCAAAGACGGCGGCGGCAACTGTTTCGGACATTTGGGCGATATACTGATGGGTAATAATTAAATTCAAGTGATACTTACGAGCCTCGGAAAGGATAACCGCGAATGAGTCGGTGGCAAAGTTTTGAAACTCATCAACATAGAGATAAAAGTCGCGGCGCTCTTCTTCGGGGATGTTGGCGCGGCTCATGGCTGCGAGCTGAATCTTGGTGATCACCATCGAGCCGAGCAAGGCGGCGTTATCCTCACCAATCTTACCGACAGAGAGATCGACTAAAAAGATCTTGCCACTATCCATAATGTCACGCATATCGAAGGATGATTTTTCTTGGCCCATGATGTTGCGTATGATCGAGCTAGAGAGGAACTGACCGATCTTGTTCTGGATAGCGGCGATCGATTCGGTGCGGTATTTAGGATCGTATTTTTCGTACTCGTTCATAAAGAAATCGCTGACCACTGGGTCTTTGACCTTGGCCAGTACTTTGCGGCGAAATCCTGGGTCGACTAAGAGGCGCATCGCCTCGAGCATGGTGGCGCCATCATACTCAAGTAACGCCAGTACGACGTTGCGCAAAATATATTCCATACGGGCTGACCAGACGTTAGCCCAGAGCTTAGTAAAGATACTCATTAGGCCAGAGGCAACGATATTGCGGTAGCTCGGATCGACCGATTCGAGTAGATTAAAACCGACCGGAAACTCGGTGTCGGCTGGGTTGAAATAAACAACATCATCAACGCGGTCGGCTGGGATATAGTCGAGTACGTGCGAGATCAAGTCGCCGTGCGGATCGACGACGCAGACTCCCCTACCCTTTTGAATATCGTCGATAATCATGTTACGCAATAAGGTTGATTTACCGGTACCGGTCTTACCGACAGCGTACATGTGGTAACGCCGATCTGGGAGCTTAATGCCGAAGCGATAGCGGAGATGACGATAGTTACTCAACCCAAAAAGCGTGACGTTATTAGTATCGACCATGCCCTCGGCTGGCAAGTTTGAGGGCGGTTCGCCTTTTTTAGCGCCGGCCCAAACTATATTAGGAGTCTCGACAGTTGTCGCCGGTAAGTGATAGATCGAGGCCAGCTCTTCGGTGTTCATGATCATCCCACGAGTGGTGAGCTCTCGTTCGGCAAAAAGCTTTTGGATCGAGTCCTTGTCGGTAGTGATCGGTCCGGCGACAAAGCTATTGCTATTCGAGAGGCTATATTGATTAAGAGCTCCTAAGACTGCCCGAATCTTGGACTTGGCTTCGGTTTCGTCGTGAGCGATGGCGGCGATACGAATGACCGTCTCAAAACCGAGCTTAGTAGTTTTGGCCTCGGCAAGCTTGAGCGCCTCTTGCTGAGGGCCACCCAGATCGGGGGCCTTTTTTTCCTCGGGCTTAGCGGCTGCCGGCAACTGCCCCAATACTGCTGTTTGCAATAGCTCTAGACTATATTTGGCCGTACCGTTAACTATTTGGGCCATCATCGGTGGAGGCGGCGGCTTGGGCTTTTCGCCCTTTTGAGTCATCTTAATAAATTTTAAAGCCGCCGCCTGCCAATCGTTGGCAACGGGTCGCACAATAATCTGGAACCAGATCTGCTCGCCTGCCTCGACCTGAGAGAGAACGCCGGTAATCGCCGCTAACGGATCGACGGTAAAGTTGTTGAAAGTCTTTATAGGATAATAATAGGTTTGGGCTAAACTGAGCTCAGTTCCGGCAATCGCCCACTCGCTCAGATCGAGGTTAGTGTAATCGCTGACTCGGCTGATCTCGACCGAAGGATACTGGGCGTAGATTTGACCCTGAATATAGTTGAGTTGATCGAGCGGCACCCAGACAAAGAACTGAATAAACTGGTCGCGACTGGCGATCTCGAAAGAGATCTCGTCCTGTTGACTGGCCTCTGACTGGAAGATGCCATGCAAGGCGGCGAAGAGCTCTTGAGCGGCCTGAGGTGATTTATCGTTGAGCTTGGGCGCCATCAATCGCAATAGCGCATACTCTTTTTTGGTCGTATCTGGAGCTAATTTGGCATTGCGCCGCAGTTCGAGATAGAGATAAACAGCCATAAGTGGACCAAAGATCACAATGGCTAACAGGACAGCTTGAAGGATAATCAGACTATTCACTCATCTCCTTGGCTCATAAGTGTAGCAAACTTTCGAGGTCTCGCCTATCCAGCTATGTTAAGACCCCGCTCGTTGAGCGGGGTCTTGGTTATGAGACAGCTTGGTCCTGTTCGTGATAATCCTCTGCGTAGCCTTTGATAGCTCGTTGAAACAGCCTTTGCCACCTTTGCCATGAAGCGGCATGATCAGGCTCTTCAGCCATGGACTCGTAGATGAGACGAGTGCCGTAGGTCTGAATGTATAGCAAAGGGTAAGCCAGGAAGATCAGCATCACTAAGCTGGACCTGAATGTGTACCAGTAGACCAAGAGATTCTGGAGTACTAGTATTGGTTGTGCCCAATCCAGGAGAAATCGAGTCTCTCGACCGCCCTTCTCGATGCTTCGAAGTTTTTGCACCTGCATCACTAGTACCGAGATTGCCCCAATGACACACACGAAGCACGTTAGCCACAAGTAGCGATAGCCGCCGAAACCTGCAAGCAGCAAGATCAGGCTAGCCCGATACATACCGCTCGTGAAGATTATCATTCCGAAATACTTGGCACTATGCGAATTCCCTAAGGAGCAGTTATCTAGCCATGCAACGCTCAACCAGACTAGCATCAGAATGATGTAGGCGAGATTTTTAGGCGCAGTATAATCCTGGATAGAACTATACTCTTTGAGGTTAACTAGCCACCAAAGATCGTTGAGTAAGGCAGGCCCGACAGCTAAACTGGCCAGAAGGGCGACGAGCTGAACGACCGATCTGTTCAGGACCGCCATCCAGTCGCAAAATCGGATTCCTCGATAGATCAGGTTGTAAAGCA
>CAYGIW010000061.1:0-3688 GCA_964350035.1 uncultured Candidatus Saccharibacteria bacterium | reverse complement strand
GGCTATACTGTGATCGCTCGGCTTCGAGTTTGATCAGTCGCTGACTATTAAGTCTCTGATTTTGATTAATTAAGAGAATACTGACTAGACTAATAAGGTAGATTGCTAAAACAAAAAAAACCTCGAAACGCAGGACGCGCGCTAGGCGTTGTTCGATATAGCTTCTGGATACCTCTAACTGATTGGCCAATCCACCCCTCTCTGCTCTAGCTTAGCATAATTTTTGCGCCCTGACCGCAACTGGACGCAACTTTTGCAACGAAACTGGCTTGGCACTTGCATTGCCAAGTTAACTCAACTAAGCTAAGAGTATCAACATTAGACTTAAGTCATATAAGGAGGGGACTTGAAACTCAATCGCCGTGGTTTCACATTAATTGAACTCATCATCGTTATTGGTATCATCGCTATCTTGGCGGCTATCACCTTGGTCGCTGTCAACCCAGTCGAGTCGTTCCGCAAGGCTCGTAACTCGGCCCGGAAAGCTGACCTCAACAGCCTCTCGGCCGCTTTGATCCAGTATGCCACCGAGAATACTGGTTACCCAGCCGGCATTCCGACCTGTCCATCGACTGTGGCCATTACCACTATCGGTTCCTCGTTGACCAAATATCTCGCTAACGGTGTACCGGCCGACCCATCGAACGGCGCCACACCTTACCAGATCTGTACTTCGACTGCGACAGGCACGACTCGCATTACCCTTTCGGCACCTTCGGCCGAGGGCGGCGAATCAATCAGCCTGACCCGTTAATTTAACGGCCAGCTTGCTCACAGGGTGCCTTGGTGCACCCTGTTGTGTTATGCTAAAACCGATCAAAGGAGACCAATGACCAACTCAATCTTGATTGTCGAGGATAGTTTATCCTTGCGCAGCAGCTACGAAACCTTTTTTAAGCGAGCCGGCTTTCAGGTTTATACCGCCGAAAACGGCATGCAAGGCTTAGCCTCGATGCGCGAGAACCAACCGCAAATCGTCCTACTCGATCTAATGATGCCTGACGTTCACGGCCTGACCGTCCTCAAACAGGCCAAAGCCGAACCGCTCTTGGCCGGTATTCCGATCATCATTCTGACCGCCCTGGTTGCCGACTTAGAGCGCGATGAGTGTCTGCGAGCCGGTGCAGTTAGCTACATCGAAAAGGATTCGCTTGACTTAGCGCAACTTTTGGCCGAAGTGCAACGGATCCTCCAGGCCTCGGCCACTGCCACATCGCCAGTTATACCAGCGACTAACTAAGCAGAGTTTGCTAAACTAAAGCTAAGAATCAAGGAGGGCAACCGGTGACCGTCTCTGACGCCACCGTTCAACGAGTTTTACTCGCGAAAAGACTCTTAACCAAAGAGCAAATAGAGTCGGCAGTTTTACTGGCGCCTTCTTTGGGTAAAAGTTTTCTCGAGACGATCTTGCTCAAAAACTACTTGGCCGAGTCGGTGCTCGGTCCAGCCATCGCCGAATCTTTGGGCGTGCCTTATGTCAATCTGGCTGGCCAAAAGATCGCCGGTGGGCTCTTAGACCTCATCCCCGAAGCCACCGCCACGAGCTATCAGATTATTGGCTTCAGCCGCCAGGGCGATACGCTGGCCGTGGCTATGGCAGACCCCAGCAATTTCGAGGCGATTAACTTTTTACAGAAAAAGACTGGTCTAACTGTCAAGCCGTTCTTTGCCTTTGAGTCGCAGATTCAGACGGCGCTCGGTCAGTATAAACGCAATATTCAGCTCGAGGTTCAGTCGTTGCTCGCCTCGGTCGAGGTCAATCAGGCCAATCTAGCCAAGGTCGCCGAAGAGCTACCAACGATTAAACTCCTCGAAACTATACTAGATTACGCTATTGCCGAGGGTGCCAGCGATATTCATTTCGAAGGCCAAGAAAACTCTACTTTAGTGCGGTTTCGTCTCGACGGCCGCCTCAAAGATGTTTTAGTGCTCGAGAGCCGCGTTCAGCCGGCGGTGATCGCTCGCATTAAATATCTTTCCAATCTCAAAATTGACGAACACCGACTGCCCCAAGACGGCCGCTTCGCCTATAGTAAAAACGCTTCCAAGGTGGCATTGCGCGTTTCGATTCTGCCGACCTATTTTGGCGAGAATATCGTGATGCGCTTATTACCAGAGAACGCCCGGACGCAAACTTTGGTTGATCTGGGCTTTAGTCCGGCGAATATTGAGAAGCTCAAACATCAGATCGGTCGGCCGAACGGGATTATCTTGCTGACCGGTCCAACCGGTTCGGGTAAGACGACCACCCTTTATACGCTGATCGAGATGCTCAATCAGCCCGAAGTGAAGATCGCCACTATCGAGGATCCGATCGAGTACGGGATCGCTCGCGTTAGTCAGAGTCAAGTCAATAACGAGACTGGCTTTACCTTTGCCAAAGGCTTGCGGGCGTTGTTGCGACACGACCCGAATATCATCATGGTTGGCGAGATTCGCGACCAAGAGACGGCCGATATTGCTCTCAATGCCGCCCTAACTGGTCACTTGGTCCTTTCGACACTGCATACCAACGATGCCACCACCGCCCCAGCCCGGCTCTTAGACTTGGGAGTCGAGAGCTTTTTAGTCGGCTCGACGGTGCGATTAGTGGTGGCACAACGACTGGTTCGACAGCTCTGCCCGAGCTGCCGTCAGCCTCAGCCACTAGATGCACAAACCATGGCCGAGCTGACTCGTTTGAGCGGTTGGACGCCGGCACAGCTACAGTCGGCCAAGCTCTACCGTCCGGTTGGTTGTGCCGCCTGTAGCGAAGGTTACAGAGGCCGATTGGGTATACATGAACTCTTTGTCGTTGACGAGACGGTTCGCGAGCTCCTCGCCACCGAGGCGACTGGCGATAAGCTCCGCGCTTACGCCACCAGTCACGGCATGTTGACGCTCTTGCAAGACGGTCTGACCAAAGTGATGGCCGGCCTGACTACCCTCGACGAAGTCCGTCGAGAGGCCGATCGCGAGGATACCGAGTAATGCCGCAGTACCGCTATACCGTCGTTGACAAGGCTAACCAACGCTTGACCAAAATTGTGGCAGCGGCTAGTCAAGAAAGCCTGGCCCGTTCGCTCGAAAGTCGCGGCGTCTTTATCGTTAAAATTGTCGATATTAGCCAGCAGGCTAAACAGATCGGCCGACACTTAACCGCCTCTGACCGTCTGTTTATGGTGCAAAACATTGCCATTTTACTTGATTCGGGCATCTCTTTGGGCGAAGTCCTCAACATTATCGCCGCCGACACCGCCAACAAACGGCTGACGCTCTTTTTTCAGGCCTTGCAGAGCGATCTCGAACAGGGGAGCTCGTTTTCGCAGGCGCTCTCTGGCTATCCCGAGGCCTTTGACGAGGTCTTTCTCTCGTTAATCGAGGCGGGCGAGAGCTCGGGACAGCTCTCTTTAGTTTTACAGAATCTTGCCGAGTCTTTAGAGCGCGATATGCAGACCGTCCGTCAGGTCAAAAGCGCCTTGATCTACCCGGTGATTATCCTTGGCGCCCTAGCCTTGTTGGTTGGCATCTTGAGCTTCTTTGTCTTACCTAAGCTGGTTGGCATCTTTACTCAGGTTGATTTTGAGTTGCCTTGGTTGACACGGCAGTTGATTAATCTGGGGCAGTTTATCGAGTCGAACCAGTGGTTGGCCTTGTCGCTTTATCTCGGCTCACTGGCGGCGATCGTCGGTTGGTCGCTCTCGCCCTG
>CAYGIW010000060.1:0-3747 GCA_964350035.1 uncultured Candidatus Saccharibacteria bacterium | reverse complement strand
CGAGCTTGTTTTCGGCAACTTTGGTGAGTAGCGGTTCTGGCGCACCGGCCGCCTCGTACTTGGCCTGCGTGCCATACTTGGCCAGGACTCGAGGATCAACAACCTCGACCGAGCCTTCGGTGTTGACCGGTAAATAGCTAGTCAGTAGTTCGTCGGCCTGTGAGATATTTTTGACACTAAAAAAGTAGCCAATCAGCGAGATTAGCAAGATCGAGGCAATGACCAATAGTCGTTGTCGCACCACCCTCCTTTAAAAACCTTAATTTAAGTTTAGCACTTTTTGCAGACTGTCGATATTCTCAAGCCTTAACATCGACTCGCGATGAGTCCGCACTGGCTAAGGCGATGTTTTGGCTGGCGATCAAGAGGGCCATCACTACCCAGATATGAATAATATAGAGGGTTGAGAAGAAGTTGTACTGCACCAGAATGCCTACCCAGGCCGCCTGTAAGCCGGCTATCATAATCTTGGCCACTGGATCGCTGGCTCGATGATAAGCTACGACTGACCGTACAATCACGGCCAGACAGAGCGATAACCAGAGACCAAATCCAACTAGACCGGTTTCGGCGAGTAACTCGAGATACTCGTTATTCACGATATCCCAACCTCGATCAGGCTTGACCTCGGGATAGGCCAAGATATGCGGGCCAAAGTTACCCAGGCCAATGCCAAAAACCGGACTATCTTGCCAAGCTCCGAGTGCCTGCTCAAAGGCGTTCAGCCGGCCAAAGCCCGACTCGCCGGTTTTGGTACGCAAGACATCGCCTAGGGTGGCATGATCGATGAATTTTTCCAAAGACTCTGGACTGACCGAGTTAACGATCTGATAGCTCGTCGCAAAGACCACAATACTGACCAAGGCGGTCGCCAAGAGGTTTCGCCAAGTAAAGAACTGACGAAAATATATAGCTAATAAGGTTAGGGCAAACGGTACGGCGGCTAAATAGGCTCCGCGCGAGAGCGTTAGGACAAAGTTGATGCCGATTAAGGCGAGTGTGGCGACCAGCCAAGGATAGGGCAGGATTGATGTGATCGGGCTGTCCGCTACGGTCGAGACGGCCGAATTTTGCCCTCGGCGTTTGCCCTGTCGATCGGCTAAAAGTAACGAGGCGACGATACCGAGCGGAATAAAGAGATAGTTGGCATAATAGAGCGGCTCTTTTGAGAAGGAGTGAACTCGCGGAAAGCCAAAGACGCCCTGAGCATAGCCAGGATCGAGGCCGGTTACTCCGAGTGGCAAGCCAGCCAGATCGCCAAAGAATTGATAGAGGCCGATCAGACTCATCAGTCCGGCGCTGATTAAGATCAGCCGACCAATAATCCTCAGGTCAACGCTAGTCCGAACATTGCCGACCGTGACAAAATGTAGAATCGCCATTAAGCCAAGCGAGATCATCACAGTCAGCTGTCTAAAGGAGTTCTCGGCTCCGAGACCAGAAATAATAAAGCTAAAAAATAAGCTACCGATCAACCAGGTGAAGGGGTGGGGCATTAGCTTGCGCTTAGTGACAAATAGCGCTCCGAGCCATAAGATAAAAGTCAGGATTCCGAGAAAATGATTTATCTTAAAGGTAAAACCAGCCAGTTCTAAACTAGGAATTCGCTCGAACGGCAAAAAGAAAGCGATTAGATAGATGCCACGACTAGGGTCAGGAGCGATCCAGCGCGCCAACCAATAGGCAATCACTAAACCGATGGCGAGTAGACTAAGATTGATAGGATTAATCAGGTCAAGCATATATGGCTAACTCTAGCCTGTTATCTGGCTTTTGACAAGCGTTGAAGAGCGAAGCTAACGAGCTTTTTTGATGATCTGACGGTAGCGTTCGTAGGCTAATTTTTCGCCAGTAACTTTTTGACTCTTGCCGTTATCGTCGTGGGCCTTGATTAACGAGTAGCCGCGCTCTTGGATCGGTGCAGCCTGATCCTCGAGTAAGTTATAGACGAAGAAGCCTTTGATCGCCGGTTCGGTTTTGACGTATTCGGCCATCAGCGTCAAGAAATCAGCCTGTTCTAATTCGGCCGAGGCGCCGTTATTACCTTGGCTGCCCAAGCGTCGGCTGACCTCGGTCAACCAGATTGGTTTATTGTAACTCTTGAGTTTGGTCATCAGGGCGTAGGTTTTTTTACTTTGACCATCGATAACTGGAGCGTTCGGGTCGTTACCCATATCCGAAAACCAGTTCCAGCCCAAAATGTCGGCTTGGCCGCCGTTGGCAAAGTAGTTATCAAAGAAGCCTGTATGGACCCACTGGTCGTTGATAATGGTTTGAGCCGCTGGCGCGATATCTTTGACGGTGGCCTCGGCGGTTTTGACCCAAGTGGTGACGGCTTTCAGGCGATCGGGAGCGTAATCTTTGACCTCGATACCGTGCTTACTCGAGTCATTCGCGAGGGCGACCGAGGCGACTTCGGTAGCAATCTGGAAGTACTTAACTTGATCCTTGTAGCGCTTGACGATATCGCCAACATATTTTTGAGTGTTAGCTTCAAGCGCCTTATCTTTAAAGATGTCGTTAGGGCCAAAGGGAATGATCAGAACAGGTGAGAGATCGGCGCTGATCGCTCCTTGAATCATGGCGTCAGTGGCCTTGGGATTAGTCGGAATGTAATCCATGCGAATATGCCGAACGCCCAATTTTTTGGCGCTTTGCATCTGATCTTGGGTAGAGAACTTTTCAATATAAGTTGGAAAAGGAAAGGTCAAGGCCGAGACACCCCATGCGAACTGCTTTTTGATCTCGCGATCCTTACTGATAGCTTGCCAGCGCTTGAGGCCAACGCCACCGCCCAGTCCAACGACGGCCAGAATGACTAATCCGATGATAGTTTTGGGTAATTTTTGCATGCCCCTCCTGTCGAGTAAATTATCGCTTTATTATTATAACTTAATATTTTGACTCTGCCGAACCGTCGGTTTTGCGAGCGCCAAGACGACCGTGACGATGATCTAGCCAACCTTGCCAGATCGCTTTGAGTCGAAGCGGTTTATCTGGTCGCGGTTGCAGTATCGCTCCTAATATAGAAAGCAAAAATGGTTTATAGCCCCAGAAATAGAGCCAATACTCCAGCCGTTCCAGCGGTTGACCGTAACGACTGACCATGAGCCAATTATTACGAACATTATAATACCAGAAATTGGCAGATTTTGGCCCACCAGAACTACTGGCTAGCCGATGATAGACGCGAGTTTTGGGTGTCACCATCAGTTGGTAGCCAAGTTTACGAAGGCGCAGGCAAAGATCTGCATCTTCGCTATAGGCAAAGAAATCCGGATCGAATAAGGTAGACAGTTGGGTTGTACGGAGGCTATCGATCGCCTCGTCGCTAACCATCAGGGCACAACCGGAAATAAAATCTGTCGCATAAGCCTCTTCGAGACTAGTGGGCACGGTGGACTGGATTGCTCCGCCTCGACTGAAACGCATTTGGCCGCCGGCAAACCAGATTGGCAGATCGGTATTCGGCTCTGCCTCTCCGCTCAACGAGTGAATGATTGGACTGACTAATCCAACCTTGACACCAGTCTTTTCGGAACTTTGAAAAGTGGTGACGAGAGCCGATATGAGGTTGGGACTGACTCGCGTATCGTTATTCAGTAAGAGGAAGTACTGGCTTTGTTCGCGATAGCGCTCGATCGCTCGGTTGTTACCTTCGGCAAAGCCGATGTTGTGAGCCAACGGCATCAGCTCGAGCCGACCGTTTTTAGCTAATTGACTCTGGTGGCCGATGTAGTCAAGGAG